>CAYJFM010000020.1:0-40387 GCA_964369805.1 uncultured Oscillospiraceae bacterium | reverse complement strand
ACACCAAGACCGACACCACCACCGAAACCAACACCTACACCAACACCGACACCGACCCCAACACCGACACCAACACCAACACCAACACCGACACCGACACCAACACCAGTGCCAGTGCCAACTCCAGAGCCTGAAACTGAAGAACCAGAGGAAGAACCAGAAACTGAAGAGCCAGAAGTAGTACCTCCAGAAGTTGAAGAAGATGAAGATATCGTTATTGGTGGTGTTGACGAAGAGGGGCCTCTAACTGATGTTGAAGTAGGTGGAGTTACATTAGACCAAGATGACTATGATATTGATTCAGATGGTAATATTATACTAAATCCAGATTTTGTTGCATCATTACCAGATGGGGAGCATGTAATTAGAGTAATGTATGGAGACACTGTTTATGAGACTACTATGATTGTAGAAAATGGTGTACCTACATCTATGGGCGAGTTTAAGATGTTAGGGTGGAGTTTGTTCGACTTAATCATGACAATTGCTGCAGCTATACTTGCAATTGCATATATTATTTTCAGAGCAAAAAATAAAAAAGAAGAAAATTCAGAAGAGGAAAAAAGAAAGTTATTTACTGTACCAACAATAGTACTTTCACTACTAGGAATTGGAAGTATTGTACTACTAATTGTTACTCAAGACTTCACACAACCGATGATTATATTTGATAAGTTCAGCATTATTTTCGGTGCAATAGTGGTTATACAAGCAATAATTATGATTGTTTCAAAAAAGAAAGAAAGCAATGGAAATAATCAAAATGTAAATGGATATGAGTTTGATAAGGCAACAATTTAATTGTATCATTTAGTAGAATATGTATATAACAAAAGAGGCAGGCTTAAAAGTTTGTCTCTTTTTTCATTGATTGAAAATAAACTTATAGGGTATAAAGTGTCAAAACATTATTAAGGTATGGGAAAAAGCAGTATATATTAGTATAATTTAGTGTTAAACAGCAGATGTTTAAGTGAAAACCCAAGGAGGGAAAATATGAAAAATATAAAAGTAATAGTATTGGTTTTAGTTTTATGCTTATTGTTGACAGGTTGCAGTCAAAAGGAAGAGCCTATTACAACTGAGGAAACTCAAATTACAGAAGAAAGTCAGGCGCATGCTGAAGCGGATGAAGATGCAGCAGTGATAAAAGCTGCTATTATACCAAAAGGAGAATATGACACTTCAGGAAAAGTGGAAATAATGGATAACAATATTTTAAGGATTTCAGAGTTTAATTACAATGGAGGAGCTCCAGATGTATATATAGCATTGGGAAATTATGATGACAATGGTGATTTTATATATGGAGAATTGGTTTCTCCTAAATTAGAAGGAGAATACACAAATGAAGAACTAGTTTATGAAATTTCTCAAAATGTCGATGTAAATCAATATAATGCAGTATCAATTTGGTGCCATAATTTCTCGGAAGACTTTAGCTCAGGGGAATTTAATCTTTAATAGGATTACGTAAAAAATATTTGCCCTTAAAGGGGCAAATTTTTTTAGAATAAAGCTAGCTAAAACCAACTTTGCCTTATATATAAAAAGAAATATAATTAATATAGAGCAACCTTAGTAACAAAAAAGAAAAGAATCTAAGGTAGTAAGTTGTAATTCCTTTGCTTAGAATATATAATAATAAAGATGAATAATTATAAGAACATGGAGGTGGAAGATGCATTTATTACCTAGAGAGCAAGAAAAATTAATGCTATACCTTGCTGGGAATCTAGCAAAGGAAAGATTATCAAAAGGAATTAAACTTAATTATCCAGAAGCAGTGGCACTTATCTCATCTGAAATATTGGAAAAGGCGAGAGAGGGAATGTCTGTAGTTGAGCTAATGCAGTATGGTCGTAAAATTTTGCTATCGGAGCAGGTCATGGATGGAGTAGCTGAAATGATTGAAGAGATTCAAGTTGAAGGGCTTTTTCCTGATGGAACCAAACTTGTTACTGTTCACAATCCAATTGAATGCACGGACAAATTGATCCCTGGAGAAATTTTAGTTGATGATGGTGAAATTGAAATTAATGCTGGGAGAAATACAGTTGTTATTAGTATTATAAATTCTGCAGATAGACCTATTCAGGTAGGTTCGCATTACCATTTCTTTGAAGTAAATAAAGGATTAGTATTTGACAGAGCTTGTGCTTATGGAATGAGGCTTGATATTCCATCTGGGACAACAGTTAGATTTGAACCTGGTGAAATTAAAGAAGTCACTTTGACTGAAATAGGCGGTAGCAGAGAGGCACATGGACATAATGACCTTGTTTGTGGAAAGCTAGATAAAGAAAGCGAAGCGGAAAAGGCTATAGAAAAAGCTGAAAAAAATGGGTTTGTTGGAGGTACTAAATAATGGCAAAGATTACTAAAGAACTTTATGCAAGGATATTTGGACCAACAACAGGAGATAGAGTAAGACTTGCAGATACTGATTTAATTATTGAAATTGAGAAGGACTATACAATTTACGGTGATGAAGCAAAGTTTGGAGGAGGCAAATCTATTCGAGATGGCATGGGCCAGTCTTCAAAGCATTTAGATAAGGAATGTTTAGACACAGTAATCACTAATGTAATTATAATGGATTATACAGGGATAGTTAAAGCAGACGTTGGTATTAAAATGGGCAAGATTGCTGCAATTGGTAAAGCAGGAAATCCACATGTAATGAGTGGTGTTACAGAAGGTATGATAATAGGAGCTTCTACTGAAGTTATTGCAGGGGAAGGAAAAATTCTAACGGCTGGTGGCATTGATACTCATATCCATTTCATTTCACCAACTCAGATCGAAACGGCTTTGTACAGTGGTGTTACAACTATGATAGGAGGTGGCACAGGGCCGGCGGATGGAACAAATGCAACAACATGTACCCCAGGCGAGTTCAATTTACACAGGATGCTAGAAGCTACAAAAGATATACCAATGAAGGTAGGATTTTTGGGCAAAGGAAACTGTGCGACTTTAGAGCCTCTTATTGAACAGGTTAAAGCTGGTGCCATAGGATTAAAGCTGCATGAAGACTGGGGAACCACGCCAAGCGCAATTAATTCTTGCTTATCAGTTGCAGATGAATATGATGTTCAAGTTTCAATTCACACAGATACCCTTAATGAGGCAGGCTTTGTAGAAGATACCTTAAATGCTATTGGAGATAGAGTCATTCATACATATCATACTGAAGGTGCAGGAGGGGGTCATGCTCCTGATATAATTAAGGCAGCATCATACAGTAACATATTGCCATCATCTACAAATCCTACAATGCCATTTACTAAAAATACTATTGATGAGCATTTAGATATGCTAATGGTATGCCATCACTTAGATAAAAAGAACCCAGAAGATGTTGCTTTTGCGGATTCTAGAATTAGACCAGAAACCATAGCAGCAGAAGATATTTTACATGATATGGGGATTTTTTCAATGATGAGCTCAGACTCACAGGCAATGGGAAGAGTTGGAGAAGTAATAATAAGAACATGGCAGTCAGCAGATAAGATGAAAAAACAAAGAGGCAGCCTTGAGCAGGATAATGAAAGAAATGATAACTATAGAGTAAAGAGATATATTTCAAAATACACAATCAATCCTGCAAAAGCTCATGGTATTTCAGAATATGTTGGATCAGTTGAAACTGATAAAGTTGCGGATCTTGTACTTTGGAAACCTGCTTTCTTTGGGGCAAAACCAGAGCTTATTATAAAAGGAGGAACTATTTGTGCTGCAAAAATGGGGGATGCAAATGCATCTATTCCAACCCCACAGCCAATTATATATAGAAATATGTTTGGAGCAATGGGTAAGGCAACAGAAAAATCTAATATAACATTTTTATCTAAGTATGCTTATGAGGAAAACCTATTAAATAAATTGGGGATGGGGGATAGAGCTTCACTTCCAGTAAAAAATTGTAGAAGCGTATCTAAAATCGACATGGAATTTAATGATGTAATAGCAGATATTGATGTCAATCCGGATACATATACAGTAAAGGTTAATGGTGAAGAAATAAAATGCGACCCTCTTGATGAACTTTCATTGGCAAGCAGATATTTCATGTTCTAGGGTAATAGATGAATAGTAAAATATTAATAAAAACTGCAGTAATAAACAATAAAACGAGATATGAAGACATATACTTTGAGGCACCATATAAGTTAATCCCACCATTTTATAATAAAGATGAGGCTGAAGTAATGATTCTTTCTGCAAGTGCAGGTGTACTAAAAGGTGACTTTGTAGATTTAGAAATACACTGCGGCAAAAATTCAAACACTAAAATAACTTCACAAGGATACGAAAAAATATTTAATACAGGTGATGGATTTTGTGAAAAAAAATTAAGTATTAAAGCTGAAGAAGGGGCAAGGATTTGCTACCTTCCTCAGCCTACAATTTTATATGAGAATAGTAATTTTTTGAATACTAGTAATGTGGAAGTTGAAGAAAATTCGGTTTTAGTTTTTTCTGACATATTTTCAATTGGCAGAGTCTACATGGGAGAGATGCACCAAATGAAAAAAATTTGCAATAGGCTTAGTATTCGCATTGGTAATAAATTAGTAGTAAGAGAGAATATGGTGATTGATCCTGCTAAACTTGATTATAGTAAGATGGGAATATTTGAGGGGTATACTCATACCGGTTTTCTATTTATTTATTCACTTAATAGTGAAAAAATAAAAAATTATATTGTGGAGAATATTACAGATAAAATGCTGATAGGTGTTACTTCTTTGCGTAAGGGAATTAGCGTGAGGATGCTAGGTAAAAGCGGGGATGAGATATATGAGCTATTTAAAACATTAGCAAGCATGAGTTAAAATACAACTTATTTGCTTTGAGGAGTTATTTTCTTGCTAAAATATTGACAACTATATTAAAAATAATATATACTGTTAACAGTTCCGAGCCTGTGAATCTACGGAATACTAAGAAAAGCAGGCCTATGGGTATTGAAAGAAATTTCTATGCCTTCCGTGTTCGAAAAGGTACTGACTAGTAGTTGCTGCGCCTTTTCATAGAAGAGAGTAGCAATATTTTTTATCCACAATTTAGAAAGGAATGATAACATGAAAAAAATAACAGTATTATTACTAAGCTTGATACTTGTAATGGGCTTAATGACAGGTTGCGCTACAGAGGAAGAAAAAGAACCTGTAACTATGGCTACAACTACAAGTACAGCAGACACTGGTCTTTTAGACTACTTAAGTCCAATCTTTACTGAAGATACAGGTTACACGCTAGAATACACTTCGGTAGGTACTGGTGAAGCTTTAGAAATGGGAGAAAACGGAGATGTTGATGTAGTTTTAGTCCATGCTAAATCTAGTGAAGAAGAATTTGTTGCTGATGGCTATGGAGTTGAAAGAGTTCCAGTAATGTACAATGACTTTGTAGTACTTGGTCCAAAAGAAGGCTTAGAGCATACAGAAGATATTTCTGCACTTTTCACACAGATTAATGATGAACAATTAACATTCCTATCAAGAGGTGATGACTCAGGTACAGATAAGAAAGAAAAAGGAATTTGGGAAGATTTAGGAATCGACACTAGCTCAAACCCTAATTATGCTGAATCTGGACAAGGCATGGGAGATTCTATTACTATGGCTAACGAGCAAGGTGCTTACATATTAGCTGATAGAGGAACTTGGTTAAAAATGCTAAACGATTCAGAGGTAGAAATGAACCTTGAAGTTGTTTGTGAAGCTGATGAAAACCTACTTAACCAATATGGGGTTATTGCTGTAAGCGATGAAATGTACCCAGAAACAAACATTGATGGTGCTAATGCATTTATTGAATGGATTACATCAGATGAAGTACAAGCTCTAATTGCGGAATATGGTGTTGAAGACTATGGTCAAGCATTGTTTGTTCCAAATGCTGGAGAAGATGTATAGAATAAATTAAAAAAGACTAAATCTACTTCGTAGATTTACTAGTTTAAGAAACTACATATATTTACTGATGTTTAAGGATGCTTTTTTTAGCATCCTTAAATATTTTATGCTAAAATAATAAGGCGAGTTGGTGTAAGTCTTAAAAGAATAGGAATGAGAAATGACGTTTTATGAAAGTTTAAGTGAACTACTTTTTGCAGATGGAATAGTGAGCGCTGTTAAGGTTACATTTATTATGGCCTTTAGTTCTACAGCGATTTCTGCAGTGATTGGAATTTGGTTTGGACTTTTCCTTGAAAGACACGAATTTGTTGGAAAGAAAATTGTAATTAGAATAAATAGAACTTTAATGGGTGTGCCACCAGTTGTTGTAGGTTTGGTTGTTTATATGCTAATTATGAATAATGGCCCTCTTGGATTTTTAGACTTACTTTTTACAATACAGGGGATGGTTTTTGCTCAAACTTTAATTATTACTCCTATTATTGCTGGAATGACTTATTCTAGTGCGATAAGAATAGCTCCTCAAGTTCGATATTTTGCAAAATGCATTGGAGCAAGCGATAGTGAATGTAAAAGGTTAATTCATAAAGAGTTAAAGAAAGAACTTTATTTTGCCATTGTTACTGGTTTTGGTAGAGCAATAAGTGAAGTGGGTGCCGTAATGATGATTGGTGGAAATATGCTAAATCAGACAAGAACAATGACTACAGCTATTTCCTTGTTAAAAAGCCAAGGTATATTTTCTGAGGGAATAATTCTTGGAGTTATATTATTAATTATGGCTTTTATACTTCAATGGATTGCAGATGGCTTACAGAAAGAGAGGGTTGAAATTGATAATTACTAATCTTAAAAAAAAACTTGGAGATTTAACAATTGATATAGAAAAACTCGAATTTGAAAAAGGTAAGGTTCATGGGCTGCTTGGAGGCAATGGATGTGGTAAATCTACTCTCTCGAAAATACTTATCGGGGCGATAGCTTTAGATAAGGGACAGGTTCACCTAGAAGGAATAAGTTCAGATAGCGTTACTCTTATGTCACAAAGGCCATACATGCTTCAAAGAACAGTTTTAGAGAACATTATATATCCCTTGCAAATAAGGAAAATGGAAATCGATTATGATGAAATTGACCAATGGTTAAAGAAGATAAACCTATATCATAAAAGAGACCAATATGCAAGAAGTCTATCAAGTGGAGAGCAGCAAAAAGTTTCTTTTTTAAGATCCTTAATTTTTAAGCCAGAATTTGTTATAATTGATGAGACCCTTTCTAATCTTGATCCGGAAAGTTTAAAACTTTTTGAAGATTGGATTTTAGATTGGCAGAAAGAGCATAAAATAACCTGGCTAATTATTAGCCACCAATTAATTCAGATAAATAACCTTTGCGAGAAGGTTCACTTTATGAAGAAAGGGCAAATATTAATGTCTGGGGATAAAGATGAAGTTTTATATGAATCTGAAAATGAAGATATCAAGCAGTTTGTACAGTATCAGATAATAAGAGCAAAAAACCAAATTGTTTAGAGCTATGAAAGAGGCATAAGTTGAGAGAAGTTTATTTTGATAATGGAAGCACTAGTTTTCCAAAAGCACCAGGCCTAGGTGAGATAGTAGGTAGGCATTTAGACACAGCAGGATACAATATTAGTAGGGGTAGTTATAGTGGTGCTTATAGTATTGAAGGTAGCGTACTTGAACTGAGAAGCAAACTATGTGAATTCTTTGGGTGCAGCGATATCAGAAATGTTGCATTTACACCAGGGGCTACTTGGGGAATTAATATTGTACTAAGGGGGCTTTTAAAAAAAGGTGATCATATTGTTACCACTTCGATGGAGCACAATGCTGTAGTGAGGCCTTTGCATAGCCTTGATGGAATTGAGGTTACTAAAGTACAGTGTGACATAGATGGTAATATGCATGCAAAAGATTTTGAGTCTGTAATTAAAACAAATACAAAAGCTATTGTGATGACACATGGATCCAATGTAAATGGAACTATAACTCCAGTAGAAGAGGTGGGAAAAATTTGTAAATCTAAGGGGATTTTTCTGATTGTTGATGCAGCGCAAACTGCAGGAAGTATTGATGTTAATATGAAAAGAATGAACATTGACGCGCTAGTAATACCTGCTCATAAATCTATGCTAGGGCCTCAAGGAATCGGGGCTGTGCTGGTTACAGATGCTTTTGGAAAGGCCTTAGATCCTTTTGCTTATGGAGGCACTGGTAGTGCTTCTGACAGCGAAGAGATGCCTGATTTTATGCCAGACAAATTGCAACCAGGAACGTTGAATATACCTGGAATTATCGGCTTTAAACATGCTGTAGAGTTTATTGAAACTGTTGGCTTAGAAGAGATTAAAGAAAAAAAGATGCACCTGACAAAGATATTTCTTAATGAAGCTTTAAATATGGAGAATGTCAGGGTTGTTGGTCGTAAAGATTTAGAAAATAGATGTTCACTAGTTTCATTAGATTTTTTAGAGGATGATAATGCGGAAATTGCATATATTCTTGAGAAGGAATATGGTATTTTGACTAGGTGTGGTATGCATTGTGCTCCATGGGCACATAAGTCCTTTTGCACATTTCCACAAGGGACAGTTAGATTTTCTCTAGGATACTTTAATGAAGAGAATGAAGTAAAATATGTGATTGATAGTATTAACTCAATATTAAAAGGTGAATAAGAAAAGTATATGAAAAAGACTCAGAAAAAAACTGGGTCTTTTTACTATTTTTTTACTTTTTTGGTGTATAATATAGTAAATTTAAATGTGAGAAAGGAGTCGCTTATGAAAATAACATTTTATGGTGCAACCACCTCAGTTACAGGTTCTTGTCATCTAATTACAACAGAAAACCATAAGGTACTATTAGATTGTGGACAGTATCAGGGAGGGAAAAAGTTAGAAGAACAAAACTTTGAAGAGTTTCCCTTTGATCCAGCAGAAATTGATTGTTTAATTCTTAGCCATGCACATATTGACCACTGTGGTAGAATACCACTATTAGTAAAGAGGGGGTTTAAAGGAAAAATATTCTGCACCGACGCAACTGCTGATCTTGTTGATGTTATGCTTAAGGACAGTGCGCATATACATGAAAAGGAAACTGAGTGGAAAAATATAAAAGCCCAAAGAGCAGGTAAACCTTTAGTGGAACCTTTATACACTACACCGGATGCATTAGCTTCTTTGCAGTATCTTACACCTATAATGTACGATCAGTTAATCGAAGTTTGCCCCAACATCAAAATTGTGTTTAATGATGCTGGTCATATTCTTGGCTCTGCAATCACAGAAATATGGGTAACTGAAAATGAAAAGACAGAAAAAATAATATTTACTGGAGATATTGGAGTCTTTGACAGGCCAATTTTGAGAAATCCAACTTATATTAAAAAAGCAGATTATGTTATTATGGAAGCTACATATGGCTCCAGAAAGCGTAATGATAAAAATAATTCGGTAAAAGAGCTGATTGACATTATTATTGAGACTAAAAATAGAGGGGGGACTGTAGTAATTCCTTCATTTGCTGTAGGTAGAACTCAAGAGTTAATTTATGACCTTAATAGGTATTATGATGATATGCCAGAGTATAAAGGAGAGCTTGATAACCTTATGGTATATATAGATAGCCCTATGGCGACTACTGTAACTGAAGTTTTTAGAAAAAATGCTCAGGTGTTCGATGAAGAGACAAAAGATTATATATTAAAAGGCGATAGCCCTTTAGATTTTAAAAATCTTACTTTTACGAGAACAACAGATGAATCAAGACAGCTTAATATGAATAGGGAACCTAAGGTGATTATCTCTGCAAGTGGTATGTGTGAGGCAGGAAGAATTAGGCATCATCTAAAGCATAATCTATGGGACTCACGAAACAGTATTGTCTTTGTTGGTTATCAAGCAGAGGGGACTTTAGGGAAAATGATAGTGGATGGAATTCCAGAAGTTACCTTGTTTGGAGAAGAAATTAAAATTAATGCAAAGATTCATAATTTAGAAGGATTTTCAGGTCATGCCGATCAAACTGGTCTTCTTGATTGGATCTCTCATATGGAAGTTGCTCCAAAGGAAGTGTTTATGGTCCATGGGGAAGAATCATCAAAAGAAATTTTTGCAAAGCTAGTTGAAGAAAAACTAGGGTTTTTGACTAGGGCTATTCATGGGCAAACAGAGGTAGTTTTAGAAGGCGGAAAAGAGATTAGTTTTGAAAGTGTTGAAAGGGAAGCTATTGATGCTGAAAGAATAGAGGCTTTAAAAGAGAAACTAAGAAACCTAAAAGAAGGATTAGATGGAGTACTTTATGAAGCAGACCTCGCTCTTGGTAGTAGCACCGACGATTCAGTACTTATGGAAATTAACAGCAGAATGCTAGAAGTTGAAAAAAGCATATTAAATATGAAAGCTAAACTCGGTGAGGAAATTAGATAGCTTTATTTATGGTTGGAGTGTTAGAATTCTAAAGCTCTGTATACTTTAAAGTTATGTCCGTATATGTCACTAGAGAGCATTGTAATTGTAAAGGCAGCAGGATCCACCTTATAGATTGACTCTTTAACTTTAGGATACATTTGTTTTCGTACAGCACATAAGATTACTTTAGTAGGAGTATCCTTGTAATGGTTTTCACCATTAAGCAAAGTTACTCCTGCTTTTTGCTTAGAAAGCTGCAGTGCTATTTCTTTATGATGCTTTGATACTACAACTATCACTCTTTGAACATCAGAGCTGTACATGGTGATGTTGATACACTTTGTTAAAATTACTATGCAAACTGCTGCGTACATTGAATATTCAATATTGCCAAAGACTATGGCTGATATTAAAACGATAATTATATTGTAGAATAAGAATATAAATGACACCTTGAGGTGTTTGAATGATTGTTGAACGGTTAAGACAATAAGGTCAAGGCCTCCTGTCATTGCACCCCCTTTATATACTAAGCCGTTTCCAAATCCTAGAAATACACCTCCAAAGATGCTGGCTAAAAGAGGGTTTAGAGTTAGGGGTGGATAGTTATCAAATAGGGCGATGAAGAGAGAGAGAATAATACTTGCATATATTGTTGCGATTGTAAATTTGAAGCCAAACTTAAAAATTCCTAGAATTAATCCAGGTAGGTTGATTGCGAACACAAGTATTTCTGTGGGAATCCCAAAGAGTGCATGTAGTATAACTGCTGAACCAGATGTCCCGCCTGGAGCTATAGCATTTGGAACTATAAGTAGTGAGATGCTTATGCCCATTAAAAAAATACCTGAAGTTATAAGTGAAAAAATCTTTAACTTTTCTTTGAGTTTTATTTTATCCATAGTTTAATGTAATCCTTTTCTAACTTAAAAGTAAAGTGTGCAAGTAATTATATGATATCAGAATGTAAAAGAAGATAAATTATGCAGAAGAATGAAAAAAAGTATCAATTTTTGGGCTTTAGTACAATATAGAATTATTTGAAATAAAACCCTACTCTATCATCAGAAAATTAACAAAAAAACAGATAAAAAATCGCAAAAACACTTGAAATATAAGTGTGTATGTGGTAAATTATTATTTGTGTGTAATGCACATAATTAATTAAACACATCCTGCCCACTTTATAGCTGGTGCTGTAAATTTTACGACATAGTTACAGTTGCTACAAGGGAAAGACGGGATGGAAGACAAAACCAAGGAGGAAATTATGTCTGTAATATCAATCAAACAACTATTAGAAGCTGGTGTACACTTCGGTCACCAAACAAGAAGATGGAACCCTAAGATGGCTCCTTATATCTTCACTGAAAGAAATGGAATCTATATTATTGACCTTCAAAAGTCAGTACAAAAGATTAACGAAGCATATGACTTTATGAAAACTATTGGAGAAACAGGAAAACCTGTACTATTCGTAGGAACAAAAAAACAAGCTCAAAGTGCAATCGTTGATGAAGCTAACAGATGTGGAATGTACTATGTAAACCACAGATGGTTAGGTGGTATGTTAACAAACTACAAAACAATTTCTAAAAGAATTAAAAGATTAGCTGAAATCAAAGAAATGGCTCAAGATGGAACATACGAAAAATTAGCTAAAAAAGAAGTTCTAAAACTAGATAGAGAAATGGAAAAACTAGAAAAATTCTTAGGCGGAATCAAAGATATGCCAGAGATGCCAGCAGCTATTTTCGTAGTAGATCCTAAGAAAGAAAAAATCGCTGTAAAAGAAGCTAGAATTCTTGGAATTCCAGTAATTGGTATTGTTGATACAAACTGTGACCCAGATGATGTTGATTTTGTAATCCCTGCAATTGATGATGCTATTAGAGCTGTAAAATTAATTGCTAGCGTAATGGCTGATGCACTAATCGAAGCTAAACAAGGAGAAAGCTTTAGCGAGCAAGTAGAAGCAGAAGAAACTGAAGAAGTTGTAGAAACAGAAGAAGCGTAAAAAGTAAATATTCACACATATATATCGAAGGAAAGGTGGTACCATAATGGCAGTAACAGCAGCAATGGTAAAAGAATTAAGAGAAAGAACTGGAGCAGGAATGATGGACTGCAAGAAAGTTCTTGTTGAAACAGATGGCGATATGGATAAAGCAATAGAAGTTCTAAGAGAAAAAGGTCTTGCTAAAGCAGCTAAAAAAGCTGGTAGAGTAGCGGCGGAAGGTATTGTTAGAACAGCTTTCACAGAAGATGGAAGAGCAGCAGCTCTTGTAGAAATTAACTCTGAAACAGACTTCGTAGCTAAGAACCCAGAGTTCGTGGCTTTTGTAGAGAAAATTGCTGAAATCGTTCTAGAAAACAATCCAGCTGACGTTGATGAGTTACTTGTTCTATCTTATGAAGAAGAAGGAACTGTTAAAGATGCTCTTCACAACAAAATTGCTACAATTGGTGAAAATCTAGGAATTAGAAGATTCAAGAGATATGAAGACCCAGCAGTTGTATACACAGGATATGTTCACGGAAATGACAAAGTTGGAGTTATTATCGGGATTGAAACAGAAGCAACAAAAGAGGAAATTAATGCATTAGGTAAAGATGTTGCAATGCAAGTTGCAGCTATGAATCCTAAATTCCTTTGTGAAGAAGAAGTAGATGCTGATTATATTGCAGAAGAAAGCAAAATTCTTGAGCAACAAGTACTTAATGAAGGAAAAGATCCTAAAATTGTTGAGGGAATCGTAAAAGGCAAAATCAAAAAACTTTACAAAGAAATTTGTCTAATTGAGCAAAAATTCGTAAAGAATGCTGAGAAGACTGTTAAAGAACATGCTCAATCAGAAGCTGAAAGAATTGGTAAAGAGCTAAATGTAAAAGAAATGACAAGATACGAAGTTGGCGAAGGTATCGAAAAGAAAGAAGAAAACTTTGCTGAAGAAGTAGCTAAACAAATGGCAGCAAACAAATAGAAATAGTTAATCTATCAGAAACTATAAGTAAAATAATATTAACGTCAGGTGTGCTAAATAAGTATATCTGACGTTTTTGAATGCTACAAGAAAATTCCCTTAAGGCTTTTTTTAATGACATAAAATTGACACAAATTCGACATATTTTCGTGATAAAATTAAATAGGAGGATGGAAATGTATAAGATTTTAATTGTTGATGATAATAAGCAAATAGCTTCTATTCTAGAAGTTTACGCACAAAAAGAAGGACATACAACATTTATTGCATTAGATGGAGAAGAGGCGCTAGAACTTTTTAGAAAGTGTAAACCTGATATTTTGTTACTTGATGTGATGCTGCCTAAACTTGATGGTTTTGAAGTTTGCAAAAGGATTAGACAACACTCTAATGTACCAATTATTATGATTACAGCTAGAGGAGAAGACTTTGAGAAAATACTTGGGCTAGATATAGGAGCTGATGATTACATAGTTAAACCTTTTTCGGCACCTGAAATAATGGCTAGAGTTAAGGCTATTATGAGAAGGATAGGAATCGAGGAAGAAAGCAAATCAGAGTTAGTATTTCATAATCTTAAAATAAATATTGATGACTATACCATATCTATAGGCGGGGAAGAGCTTCAAATGACTAATAAAGAACTGAATATTTTATGGACATTAGCAAGCAATCCTAACAAGGTATTTTCGAGAGAAAACCTTCTAGACACTGTTTGGGGATATGAATATTATGGAGATAGTAGGACTGTAGATACACATATTAAGAGATTGCGTGCGAAGATTGAAAACTATCCAAAGAAAAATTGGGAAGTGAAGACAATTTGGGGTGTAGGGTATAAGTTTGAGGTTTTAGATGAGTAGGATTACTGTAAAACTAACATTATACTTCACACTAATTCTATTTAGTTTTGCCGCCTTAATAGGTGGTGTGTTTATTTATTCCTTTCAAAAAAATACAACTGAAATATATAAGGTAGATATGCAAAAGCGTGCAGAAGTAATTAGCGATGACCTAGGTGGGTACTTAGGAACCGACAGAGTATATGCGCCACAAAGTGGATTTGGAATGTATATTAATTTAGTTGATGAAATAGCTGGCACGGACGTATGGATTCTAAACTCAGAAGGGGAATTTTTATCAAACGATAGGCCAAGGCCATTACATAATGAGTTAGAAGATGCAAAACCTTTTGATAATAAAGAGTTAAACCCATTTGATAATAGTGCTGAAGGTTATAAAGAACTACCAGATGAGGCAGAAAGTATAATAGATGAGGTTTTAGAAGGGAAAACTACTTTTAGTGAAAAGTTCAATGACTATTTAATAACACCCTCAATTACAGTTGGTGTGCCTGTAACTTCAGAGGACGGAGTAGTAGTTGGAGCAGTACTTCTGCATTCACCTATAAGCGGGACCGATGAACCCTTTAATGAAGCTGTAAGTATACTAATTATTAGTACAATTGTAGCATTTATTATTTCATTTATTATTGCAATTGTTTTATCAAAGTCATTTACAAAACCTCTAAAAAAAATGAATGGAACTGCTAATATGTTAGCTCAGGGAGACTACCTTGTTAGAAATAATATTAATCTTAAAGATGAAATTGGACAGCTAGCAGTCACAATGGATTGTTTAGCTGAAACGTTAGAACAATCAAAAATTGAAAGTGATAAGCTTGATAGCCTCAGAAAAGAGTTCTTAGCAAATGTCTCACATGAACTTAGGACACCTGTTACAGTTATGAAAGGTTCATTAGAAGCACTTGTTGATAAAATAATAACTGAGGAGGATATGATAGATTCATATCATAAAGAAATGCTTAAAGAAGCAGAGTTTCTTCAAAGGTTACTGGGAGATCTTTTGGATCTTGCAAAACTAGATAGTCTTGATTTTAGTTTAGAAAAAGAAGAAATATATATTCCACAGCTAATTAATGACTTGGCGAGAAGTAGCCAAATTATTGCAAACAAAAGAGAAGTTAAAGTAAAAGTAATTATTGACCAAGCCGCTGAGGCAGAAGTTGATGTTAAGACTCCATATATAGGTGACTATGACAGAATCAGACAGATGCTATTTATAGTCCTGGATAACGGGATAAGAGCCTCTAAAGAAGGAGCGAGTATAGAGATTAGATATGAGTGTAATAAGATTTCTATCATTGATGAAGGAGTAGGGATATCAAAAGAGTTTCTGACACATATTTTTGATAGGTTCTATAAATCAAATGATGAATCCAATAAGACTGGCTCAGGACTAGGGTTGCAGATTGCAAAGCAAATTGCTGATAGAAGTGGTATTGCAATTTCTGTTGAAAGTAAAGAAGGAGAAGGCACAAGATTTGATTTTTTCTTATAGTTAATTAAATTAAAGTGATGCCATATTAATGCCATATTTTGAGTGTAAAATCCAGAAGTAAACATTATACTATGAAATGTACTGGAGAAATATCATGATAAAAATGAACTCAAAGAATTACACTTTAAAGGATTACTTAAAAATGTTAGGAGATGAAAGGCTGATCATTAGTGCTGATTTACCTAAAACTACTTTAGAAACAGAAGTTACTAGTGTTGAATATAACTCGTCAAAAGTAGAAATGGGTGGCATATTCTTTGCAAAAGGAAGAAATTTTAAAAAAGAGTATGCCCAAGATAGCATTAAACGGGGTGCACTTGTTATAATTGCAGAAGAGAACTTTGATGTGCCTAACTCGCATAGAATTATAGTAAGTGATGTTGAAAAGGCAATGGCTTTATGTGGTAATATGTTTTACAAACGGCCTTGGGAACATTTGGATATGATTGGAATAACAGGAACTAAAGGAAAGTCTACTGTGACTTACTTTGTTAAACAAATTTTGGAGGAATGGCACAATGGAAGTAAGCAAGGGCATCTTTCAGGAATAAGCAATTATTATGGTATAGAAGAAGTAAAAAGTAACTTAACAACACCGATTTCTTTAGATTTATTTAACTATTTAGATATAGCAGCAAGAAGTGGATTAAAACAGTTAGTCATGGAAGTGTCTAGTCAAGGGATAAAGTATAATCGGGTAGCAGGAGTAATTTATAACATAGGATGCTTTTTGAACTTAGGACTTGATCATATTAGCCCAGTCGAACACCCTGATGTTGAGGACTACTTAGAGTCAAAGTTGAAGCTTATGGAAAATTCGAAATGTTCAATCGTAAATGCTGATTCAAAAGAAGCGTCAAGAGCAATAAAAGCAGCAGAAAGTAGTGGGGTCAATAAAAAAATAATTACCTTCAGTTTGAAAAATAAAGAGGCGGGTATTTATGGATATGATATAAGACCAACTAAGGATGGATATGTTTTTTTTGTGAATACAGTAGGAAGAAGAAAATTACGATTTGAAATTGGATTAAAGGGTGAATTTAATATCTCTAATGCCTTATGTGCTATAGCTATTAGCGAAGAGCTAGGAATACATCCAAAATATATTGCAGCAGGGTTAAAGAAAACAAGAGTTCCTGGAAGAATGGAAATAAAAAGAAATTTGACTAACGATAAAATTGTTATTGTAGACTTTGCGCATAATGAAATGAGTTTTGACGCTTTGTTTGACTTTGTAAAAAAAGAATACCCCAATAGGGAATTGTCTGTAGTGTTTGGATGTGTTGGAGATAAGGCAGAGGTTAGGCGATTTTTGGTAGGAAAGGTAGTTGGAAGAGCTGCTGATAAATGCTATATAACTGAACATAAATCTGGAAGAGAAGTACCAGAAAAAATATTTGAAGAAGTTGCGGAAGGAGTTAAGTCAGTAGGTGGCACTTATAAAATAATTTTTAATAATAATGAAGCTATTGATACCGCTTACATGTCAATGGATGAGGGTGGAGTTTTGCTTGTCGCTTGTAATATATTATGGGATGAAAATATTGCAAGTAAAGAGTTACTGGAGTTTAAGTGATGGATATTTAACTGCAACGCTCCTAATCAATATGTAGTATTCATAATAGCATTCAAGGAATAAAGCATTAAAGAAATATAGGAGAGATGATGGAAAATATATATTGTGTAGAAGAATTTTTAAATTTATTAATCGAAAAAGATTTGATAATGAATAGTGATATAAATGAAAAAAACAGAAGAAAGATAGTGACTAATATAACCTATAATTCTAAGAATGTAACAAATGGCAGTATTTTTATTGCTACAGGTAGAGCTTTTAAAGAAGAGTATATAGCTGAGAGCATTAATAAAGGTGCAGTTTGCATTATTAGTGAGGGTGACTTTTCAATTCCTATAGGATATGGCGTAAAAGTTAGAGATATAAATGACTCGATGGCTGCTTGTAGTAACATGTTTTTCAATGAGCCATGGGAGAAGCTAGATATAATTGGAGTCACTGGAACAAAAGGAAAGTCTACAGTAACTTATTTCCTTAAAGAAATTCTGAAAGAGCATAATAACGGGAAAAAACAAGCTCATTTTTCTGGTATTACAAATTATTATGGAGATAAAGAAGAAAAGAGTAAACTTACTACGCCAATGGCGATAGACTTATATAACTATATGGCGGAGTCAGTTAAAAATGATATAAAACAGTTAGTTATGGAGGTTTCTAGTCAAGGATTAAAATATGGCAGGGTAGCAGGTATTACTTTTGACATCGGATGTTTTCTGAATTTTGGTGAAGATCATATTAGTGGCGTAGAGCACAGTGATTTAGAAGATTACTTAAAGTCAAAAATGATACTTATGAAGAATTCAAAATGTTCGGTGATAAATATGGATGACGAGGTTAGTCAATATATGCTAGATGCCGCAGAAAGTAGCCAAGTTAATGAAAAGATAATCACATTTAGTTTGAATAACAAAGCTGCTGATATATATGGATATGATGTGAAAACTACAAATAATGGGCTTACATTTAAAGTAGATACACCTCGCTTTAAAGAGCTTGAAATAGTACTTAGCATTAAAGGCGAATTTAATGTGATGAATGCACTATGTGCAATAGGTGTTTGTGAAAGTTTAAAGATAACAAAAGATGCAATGGTTGAGGGTCTTAAAAAAGCCTCAGTACCAGGTAGAATGAATATATATACTTTTGGAGATAGTGAAAAAGTTGCAATTGTAGACTATGCGCACAACCTGATGAGTTTTAGGGCCTTATTTGACTTTGTTGAAGAAGAGTATCCAAATAGAGAAGTTGCTGTGGTTTTTGGTTGCACTGGAATGAAAGCAGAAAATAGAAGGTATCAAGTAGGTAGACAGGTAGCCTTGTTTGCAAACAAGTGTTTTGTTACTGAAAATCAGTCTGGAGGAGAGGATCCAGCAAAAATATTTAATGAAATCGTTGAAGGCATAAACTCAGCCGGTGGTACATATGAAGTTATTCCAAATAATAATGAAGCTATCAAAGCTGCATATTATAGCATTCCCTATAATGGAATCTTATTAGTAACATGTGGAATTACATAGAGTAAATAAAGCTAAGTAACGCTAGGGATGGTTATACATAATCTAGCGTTTTTATTTGTAGAAATTAACTATAGTATCAGTAATTCTTCCTTATTTTTTACTTTTGATATGAACTTTTTTGATTATATGTTAAACTAAAAAAGTTGTTTGTTAATTAAAGGAGGAAATGTGCAAGTTACTATTGAAACACTATTAATAATATGCCCTATGGCTTTTTTGGCGGGGTTTGTTGATTCTATAGCAGGAGGAGGGGGATTAATATCTTTACCAGCATATATAGCTGTAGGATTACCACCACATTATGCCACTGCTACTAATAAATGTTCATCCACTTTTGCTGCAATTTTTTCTATGGCAAGATTTATGAAAGAGAAGGAAATTAATTATAAGTGTGCAATTACTTCAGCTGTAGCTGCTTTAATAGGATCACCAATAGGAGCACTTATAAATTTAGCTGTACCTGAAATATACCTAGTTTATATCCTTGTAATTATTGTTCCACTAGTAACTATTTTTGTCATGCTTAAGAAAGATTTTGGTGATGTTGATACTTCCAATTTACTAAGCAAAGCTAAATTCTATTCATTTTCTATTTTAATAGGATTTACAATAGGTATGTATGATGGTTTCTTTGGACCAGGAACAGGAACCTTTTTAATTTTTGCATATACAACTCTAATGGGGTTTGGCTTAATGAAGGCTCTTGGAAACACAAAAGTAGTAAACCTGTCATCCAATATCGCTGCCTTTGTTACCTTTGCTTTTAGTGGCAATATTGTATGGCTTGTTGGCCTACCAGCGGCTGTATTTGGGATTGCAGGTAGCTGGCTTGGCTCAGGCCTAGCTCTAAAGAATGGTAAAAAACTAGTCAAACCAGTATTCTTTTTTGTTTTGGCGATTCTTATGGGAAAAATAATTTACGATAATTTTTTATAAAGTGAAAATACATAAGAGTTATGCTACAATAATTATTAATTATTGTTTTAATTTAGGAGAGAGAATATGAGGCTTCCAAAGTATTATTCTGTTGACTTGTCAGCAAAATCTATAAGTGAATACCCTATCTCAGAAGATTCTTTTAGGAAATACCTTGGAGGAAAGGCTTTGGCTGCAAAAATTATACTAGAAGAGACCGAACCAGGAGGCGACCCCCTTGCTCCAGATGCTACTATAATTATAAATACAGGTCCTATGAATGGGACACAAGCACCAGCTTCTAGTCGATTCAATCTTACCTTTAAAAATGTTTTAACTGGAGGAATTGGAACTTCGAACTGTGGTGGTAGTTTTGGGCTAATGCTAAAAAAAACTGGAATAGATGGGATAATTATAAAAGGAAAAGCCGATAATTTAAGCATTATAAAACTAATTAATGGGAACTTAGAAGTTGAAGAGAGAGAAGACTTAAAAGGATTAAATACTGAAGAAACTCAGAAGTATTTTCCTAAAAATTTCGGAAAACTTGTAATTGGGCCAGCAGGTGAGAATTTGGTAAATTATGCATGTGCTGTTTCGGGAGAAAGAGTAGCAGGAAGGTGCGGCGCGGGTGCAGTTTTAGGCTCAAAGAATATTAAAGCTATTGTTTCGTACGGCACAATGGTAGAAGATATTTTTGATCCGAAAGGATTTAAAGAATATAATAAAAAGTGGATTGAGTTTTTGAAAAAACACCCCATGACTGGAGAGATATTACCTAAGTATGGAACTGCAAACCTAGTAAGTGTTGGAAATAAATCACATACGTTACCAACAAGAAATTTCACTTCAGGAAACTATGAAAAAGTAAGTGACTTATCAGGTGAAGAGTTAGCAGAAAAGCATACAAAAAGAAATAGAGGGTGCATTTCATGCCCTATTAAATGCGAACGAAGAGTGATGATAAAAGGTAAAGAAGTAAAAGGGCTTAAATAAGTTTGCAGGTAAGATAATGACGGGAAGCAGAGGTATAGTTGGCAATATAAGCAAGTTACCGGTTAGTATTATGTCGTTCAATTCTATGTTTCTTTTTCCTCATTCAAAATCTATTGCACTTGCAATAGGATTGCAGATGACTACAGGAGAGTTTTTGAAAATAGGTGAGAGAGCTTTTACTTTAGAAAGGCTGTATAATTTACGTGAAGGCTTAACTTATGAAGATGATTATCTGCCTAGCAGGCTAATGAGTGAGAACCAGCAACCTAGAAGGATGGAAGAGAAGGAAAGAATAGAGGCAAAGGAAGATTTAGCACAGGCACTGAAAGTTATGTTACCAAAGTATTATAAACTTAGAGGGTGGAATATTTACGGAATTCCTGAAAGAGCAACTTTAGAAAAAATGGGAATTGATTTGTAATTGATTGATTACTATTTACTTTTGAGTAAAAATTCGATAAAATGTATAAGTGTTTGTTATAATTGAAAATGTGATAAATTATTTTAGAGAATAATGATTTTAGGAGAGGGTGTAACATTTGATATTAGATATTGCGATAATAATATTTCTGATTTTAGAAACAGCTAATGTGCTTATTCTTTATTTCAAACCTGGTTTTGAAAAAGGGAATGGGGTGGCTATTTTTAAGGAGTGGAATAAATCAAAAGATGATGAGAAACAGTACTTATTTACAAAGTACTTATATACTTGGGTAGCAAATTCAAAGCTAGTATTTATTATGCTATTAATTGTGGTTTTGGCTTTTGGAAGTGAAATGTTGAAGTTACATGCTATAATTGCTTTAATAATTTCTATAGGTGCATATTTTGTTACCTTAAGACCAATAATAAAAAGGATAGATGAAATTGATGGACTGGAAGTTAAAGGCTATTCGAAAACGCTTAATACAATGATAATTGGATTTGAATTCTTATTTGGACTGGCAATTGTACTCTATTACATACAAAATTAAATAATTTTTTATCTTAATCACCTATTCACTCGTTATGATAGGTGATTTGTGGTATAATAGTTAGGATAAAATTTAAGAGAAGAGTAGGGGGGACATATGGAACCAAAATATAAACGAATTCTACTAAAAATTAGTGGAGAAGCCTTAGCCGGGGACCAAAAGTTTGGTTTAAACGAAGAAGTGATTGACAGCGTAGCATCTCAGATTAAAGAAGTATACAAAAAAAATGTTGAAATTGCAATTGTTGTAGGTGGGGGGAATTTCTGGAGAGGAAGAACCAGTAACTCAATGGATAAGGCAACAGCTGACTATATGGGAATGCTTGCAACATCAATTAATGCACTTGCCTTGCAAGATGCACTTGAAGCAAGGGGCATGGACACAAGAGTACAAACAGC
Source organism: uncultured Oscillospiraceae bacterium (assembly GCA_964369805.1). Taxonomy (GTDB): domain Bacteria; phylum Bacillota; class Clostridia; order Peptostreptococcales; family Anaerovoracaceae; genus CAYJHC01. The sequence continues at coordinate 18,298 of CAYJFM010000020.1, read as the reverse complement.
TATCGAAATGAGAGAGGTTGCGGAGCCATATATTAGAAGAAAAGCAATTAACCATTTAGAAAAGAAAAAGATTGTAATTTTTGGAGCAGGAACAGGAAACCCTTTCTTTTCAACAGACACCACTGCAGCTTTAAGAGCAGCAGAAATTGATGCAGAAGTAATACTTCTTGCAAAAAATATCGATGCTGTGTATTCAGCAGATCCAAATATTGTCAAAGATGCAGTTAAATATGAGACACTAACTCATTGGGAAGTCCTAGAGAAAGATCTAAAGGTAATGGATTCAACAGCGGCTTCTTTATGTAGAGATAATGATATTGATATCCATGTATTTGCTCTTGATGAGTATGGAAATATAATGAAGGCTGTGTGTGGCGAAAAAATTGGTACATTAATATCTTAAGTTAGATATTTATAAATATGAAATTAGGTAATTAATCAGGTTTTAGTTTTAGTTTGTAGATGCTGATTAAATGCAATTAAAAAATAGGAGGAAATCATGAACGGTGATGTAAAAGTAGTATTAAAAGAAAAAGTAGAAAAAAGTTTACATGTATTAAAAGAAGAACTAAAGACTGTAAGAGCTGGAAGAGCTAATGCAGCAATTTTAGATAAGGTAACAGTGGAGTATTATGGAGTACCAACACCATTAAAGAGCTTAGCCAACATTGCGGTACCAGACCCAAGAACAATAATGATCTCACCTTTTGATCCAAAAGGAATATCTGATATAGAGAAAGCAATAAACATTGCTAATTTAGGCCTAAACCCAGGAAATGATGGAAAGGTAATTAGACTTACAGTTCCAGAAGTTACTGAAGAGAGAAGAAAAGAGCTAACAAAAACTGTTAAGAAAATGGGAGAAGATGATAAAGTAGCAATCAGAAATTTAAGAAGAGATGCAAATGATCATTTGAAAAAGATGCAAAAAGCAGGAGAAATAACTGAAGATGATTTAGCTTCTGATGAAAAAGAAGTTCAAAAAATTGTTGATGAGGCAATAAAGAACATTGATGAAATTGTTAAAACAAAAGAAAAAGAAATCATGGAAGTTTAATGCTAGATAATAATAATATACCTACTCACGTTGCCCTCATTATGGATGGTAACGGGAGATGGGCAAAAAACAAATTCCTCCCAAGGATTGCAGGCCATAGAGGAGGAATAAAATCTCTAAAACAAGTAGTTTTAAAAGCTGAAGAAATTGGCATACAATATGTGACAGTTTACGCTTTTTCTACTGAAAATTGGAAAAGGTCAAAGCTAGAGGTGTCTGGTATATTTGATCTTCTTGTTGAGTTTACAATTAATGAGAGAGAAGAACTGCATGAAAAAAATGTAAGAGTTAATTTAATAGGTGAAATGGATAGAATACCTATGGCAGCTCAAAAGGCAATAAAGGACACAATTGAACTTACTAAAAACAATGATGGCCTTGTCTTCAATCTTGCCATAAACTATGGTGGTAGGGACGAGATAAGAAGGGCTACTGTTAAAATTGCGGAAATGGTGAAAGAGGGAAATATAACATCTGAAGAAATTACTGAAGATTTAATTTCAACAAATTTATATACGGGACAACTTTCTATTCCAGATCCAGACCTAGTAGTGAGAACATCGGGAGAAGAGAGAATATCAAACTATCTTTTATGGCAAATTGCATATGCAGAGTTTGTGTTTGTGGATACACTATGGCCAGACTTTAATGGAGATGAACTTGTTAAAGCTTTAGAAATATATCAAACAAGAAACAGAAGGTTTGGTGAAAGGAAAAACTAATATGAAAACAAGAGTGTTATCAGGACTAATTATGGCACCCTTTTTGGGAGTTTTAGTTCTTGGAGATTATGTTGTTTTAGCAGCAGCATTTATAATTGGTATTGCAGCCTGTTATGAATTTTTCAAAGGATTTAAACAGATAAACATATTTCCATCATTTACAGTTGCTATAATAGTAGCAATAGTACTTTACTCTGTTAACCTATTTAAACTTCCACCTGTAGGCTATGCAGGAGCATGTATGATAGCACTACTAGGTTCAGTTTTATATTTGTTTAACATAGATAATAGAAAACTTGAAGATGGTATTTTTACTTTTTTTGGAATATTATATATTATAGGGTGCTCGTTTCACGTTGCGCTTGTGGAGCAACAAAATGAACTACTTGTTTGGCTTGTCGTTCTGTCTGCTTTTGGTACTGATGTGTTTGCTTACTTTAGTGGATACCTGTTTGGAAAGCATAAGCTTTGCCCTAAAATAAGTCCTAAGAAGACCATAGAAGGGTCTATAGGTGGTGTTTTAGGCAGTATAATATTATGTGGTGTATTTGGATATTTCTTACTACCAAACTTATTGATTCACTGTATAATAATTGGTGCACTTGGATCAGTAGTTGCTCAGATTGGAGATTTGACTGCCTCAATATTTAAAAGAAAAATGGATATTAAGGATTACGGGAATTTAATTCCAGGGCATGGTGGGATACTAGATAGATTTGACAGTGTTTTATTCACAGCTCCGCTTGTATTTTACTATGTGGCGATTGTGATTGGCTAATTGATTTAAGGAGAGAGAACATGAAAAACTTTGTGATACTAGGAAGTACAGGCTCTATCGGAACACAATGTTTAGAAATTATTAAAGAGAACAGGGACAAGTTTAATGTATCTGTTCTTACTTGTAATAAAAATGTAGACTTATTATTTGAGCAGATTAAAATTTTTAATCCAAAACTAGTTTCTGTTGCTAAGCAAGATGACGCGATGCAATTAGCATTAAAATTAGTTAGACTAGGCCTTAAAGTAAACTTCTTAGGAAATATGGAAGGTAGAACTATTGATCTAGAAAATGATCTAGGAGAAAATGACATTGTTGTTATATGTGGGGCTGAAGGACTTGTAACTGCTGCAAAATGTAAAAATAGTATGGTATTAAATGCACTTGTAGGAATAAGTGGGCTTAAGCCTACTTATGAAGGTATTCTTGCAGGAAATGACATTGCACTAGCAAATAAAGAAACACTTGTAGCGGGTGGAGAAATAATCATGAGTACTGCAAAGGTAATGGGTGTAAAAATCTTACCAGTTGATAGTGAGCACAGTGCAATATTTCAATGCTTAAATGGCGAAGATAGTAAGACAGTTGATAAGATTACACTTACAGCATCGGGTGGACCTTTTAGAGGAAAATCTTTAGAAGAGTTAAATGAAGTTACGAAAGAAGAAGCTTTAAATCATCCTAAGTGGGAAATGGGTTCAAAGATTACAATTGACTCATCAACTCTTATGAATAAAGGACTGGAAGTAATTGAGGCTAAGTGGTTATTTAATTTATCAATGGATAAAATTGATGTAGTTGTGCATCCTCAAAGTATTATTCATTCAATGGTAGAATATTGTGACGGTTCAGTAATAGCTCAGCTAGGAAACCCAGATATGAAAATCCCTATTTCATACGCAATGGAATACCCAAATAGACTTCCAATGAAATCAGATAGATTAAATCTAATTAAAGAGGGTCAGCTTACTTTTGAAAATCCAGACCTTAGAACATTTCCTTGCTTAAGGATGGCCTTTGAAGCAGGAGAAAAAGGCGGAGCGTATCCTGTTGTTTTGAATGGAGCAAATGAAGCTCTAGTAGACCTTTTCCTTAGAGGAAAAATAAAATACTTAGATATTCAAAACATGTTAGAAAAAGAATTATCTGAGATAGAGTATAAAAACCCAGAAACAATTGATGATATATTAAGAATTGATAGATACACCAAAGTGAAAATTTACACACAATTTGGGGAATTCAAACAAAACTAAAGGAGAGAATGCATGACTACAGCAATAGCAGTAATTGTACTATTTGCAGTATTAATTTCAATACATGAATTTGGACATCTTATAGCTGCAAAGAAAAGCGGTGTTAAGGTTAATGAATTTGCAATAGGCATGGGGCCAAAACTATTTTCTAAACAGTATGGAGAGACAATGTACTCCGTTAGACTTCTTCCAATTGGTGGATACTGTGCAATGGAAGGTGAAGACGAAGAAACTGATGATGACAGGGGCTTTTCTAATGCTAGTTACCCAAGACGAGCTATAATACTTGCGGCAGGGTCAATTTGCAACTTTCTATTAGCAATAGTTATAATGATAGGTATAATGTTTTATGTTGGGTCTCCAACTAATTCAATTGGTGCCTTTAGTGAAGAATCTCCTGCAAAAGAAGCTGGACTTGAAGTTGGCGATGAAATTATAGCAATAAATGGTTCGGCAGTAGAAAGCTGGGATGATGTCATTGAAGAAGTCACGGCTACCGAAGGTAGTACTGCAGAGTTAGAAGTTGTAAGAGATGGAGAAACTCTATATTATGTGACTGATGTTTTAGAGTCAGAAGGACGTAAAATAATAGGTATTACAGCAGCAAATGAAAGAGATTTCTTAACTGCAGTTCCAAATGGTATTAAAACAACGTGGGCAGCAACTACAGGAATGGTAGATGTGCTAAGAGGATTGTTTACGGGCGAAGTTGGAGTAGAGGAACTGACAGGACCTATTGGAATCACATATGTTGTAAATGAGAGTTTAAATTACGGTGTGATTAACTTTATGTATTTAATGGCTTTAATTAGTATTAACCTAGGGATTATGAACTTACTTCCTTTGCCAGCACTTGATGGAGGAAGACTATTATTTTTACTAATAAATAGAATTACAGGAAAGGCCGTTTCAGAAAAAGTTGAGGGAACCATCCACTTAGTTGGTATGGTTGCACTACTTGGGTTAGCAGTATATATTGCTGGCCATGATATACAAAGATTTGTGTTGCCGCTATTCCAGTAAAGGAGGCTATATGTCAAACTTAACTAAGTCGATAAAAATACGAGATATTTCAATAGGAGCTGGGGCTCCTATTTCTATCCAGTCTATGACTAATACGGATACCAGGGATGTAAGATCTACTCTTAGGCAAATTGAAGAACTTCAAGATGTAGGTTGCCAAATTATTAGGTTAGCTGTAAACAATATGGACGCAGCAGAGGCATTTGGAGAGATTAGAAAAAAGACAGAAATGCCACTTGTCGCTGATATTCATTTTGATTATAGATTAGCAATTGCTGCGATAAAAAATGGAGCAGATAAAATTAGAATTAACCCTGGTAATATTGGAAGCCAAGATAGAGTTAAGGCTGTGGTTGATGCAGCTAAAGAAAGAGGAGTTCCTATTAGAGTTGGAATAAATGGGGGATCTTTAGAGAAAGAAATTTGGCAAAAGTACGGAGGAGTAACAAGTGAAGGCATTGTTGAATCTGCACTAAATAATATTGCTTTAGTTGAAAAATTTGGATTTAATGATATTGTAGTATCTGTAAAATCTTCAAATATTAACATGAACATTGAGGGATATAGGCTTTTGTCTAAGCAGACAACATATCCACTACATATAGGCTTGACAGAAGCAGGATATTCATTGAAGGGTATAGTAAAGTCATCTGTAGCCATGGGGTCACTACTTTTAGATGGTATAGGAGACACCCTTAGAGTATCTCTAACAGGAAACCCAGTGGAAGAGATTCCTGTTGCTAAAGAAATATTGTTTGCTTCAGGGTCAATAAAAGCGGAGGTGGACATTATCTCTTGTCCTACCTGTGGAAGAACTCATGGAGACCTGGAAAAATATGTTAAAATCTTAGGTGCTAGATCTAAAGAGCTAGAAGGCAAGGGGAATATAACTGTAGCTGTTATGGGTTGCGAAGTTAATGGACCTGGAGAAGCTAGGGAAGCAACCTATGGAGCAGCTTTTGGAAAGGGAATAGCTCTACTTTTCAAAAAAGGCGAGCCTGTTATGAAAGTAAAAGAAGAGCATGCTATAGATAAACTTATTGAAATGATTAAGGAAGATTAATGGACGAAATATTAAATAAGTATGTAAAAGAAAATAATAAATATAAGGTAATTGGCGCAAGTATTTCAGAAGATAAGCGAACTTTAAATATAGATATTGAGTTAAACTTTCATTTTACAAGTGAAGATATTAAAGCCATAAAAAAAGAAGTTAAGGAACTTGCTCAGGTAGACAATGTAGAACTTAACTTTTTTTATGAGAATACAAATATTGAGATGGAGAAACTTATTGTAAAGACTTTTCCTGATGTGATTAGGGCTTTGCCTCCAACAATCTCTGCTATGCTTAGAGCTACAACCGCTGATTATTTCAATATTGTTGCTAATGAGGTTTCGATTGAGGTAGGAAGCCTTTTTGCTGAGCGACAGTTAAATAATGGAGCAGGAGAATTATTAGCGAAAATATATAATGAAAAAACAGGCTTAAATCTTAGATTTCAATTTGAATTCCGAGAAGAGATGAAAAGTAGAATAGAAAAAGAAGCTGAAGAAGAGTTAAAAAAAGCTGAATTAGAAAAACCGAAAAACATGGGAAACTTTAATATTACTGGAGATGGACCAAAATCTGCACCTTCTGCCCCAGCAGAAAAAGAAAAGAAAGGTAAGTCTTTATGGTCAGGAGGAAAAGGAAGCAAAGGCGGAGGAAATAAAGAAATACTTAAGCCTGTGGGAAAATATTCATCTTTAACAACTATTCCTGAAATGACAGAAGCCATGGAAGGCATCGTCACTGAAGCCTTTGTATTTAAGATGGATCACTTTGTAACAAAGAGAGGAAGCATCTTGGCAACCCTTTTTATTTCTAATGGAGATGCTTCTATCCCTTGTAAGCTTTTCACTACAGAAGAAATTTGGGATGAATTTAAGAAAGAAATAAAAGAAGAAGACTTTTTGAGAATAAAAGGGAACCTGGAGTATGATAATTATGCTAGGGGTTTTGTGTTAATGGGTAAGGCTATTGAAAAAATACCAGTCGAAAAAAGAATGGATGAAGCCAAAGAAAAAAGAGTTGAGCTTCATGCGCATACTAAAATGAGTCAGATGGACGGGATTAGTGACATTGGTGACCTTATTGGAACTGCAAGTAGCTGGGGACATAAGGCTGTAGCAATAACAGACCATGGTGGAGTACAAGGCTTTCCTGAAGCATACAAAAAAGCAAAAGGAAAGGATATTAAAATACTATATGGAGTTGAGGGCTATTTCTTTGATGATAAAGAAGGAACCTTGCACCACAAAGATGGAAAAACAAATCACATTATCATTTTTGCAGGTACTCAAAAGGGTGTAGAAAACCTATATGAACTAATTTCAGAATCACATACAAACTATTTTCATAAAAGACCAAGAATTACAAAAAGCCTACTTACAAAACATAGAGAAGGCTTAGTCATTGGTAGTGCTTGTGAAAATGGGCAAATATATCAAGCTGTAATGAATAAGGCTAATAAAGAAGAAATAAGTGAGATTGCAAAGCTATATGACTATTTTGAAATCCAGCCTTTAATCAATAATAATTTTATGATTAGAAATGGTACTGTGAACTCAGAAGAAGAGTTAAAGGATATTAATAGAGAAATTATTGCATTAGCAAAAGAGCTTGGAAAGCCAGTAGTTGCAACCTGCGATTCCCACTATACAGACCCAAAAGATGCAAAATATAGAGAGATTATACTGACAAGTATGGGATATAAAGATGCATCAAGTAGTGGTGGACTTTATTTTAGAACAACTGATGAAATGCTAGAAGAATTTTCATACCTGGGAGAAGACTTAGCTTATGAGGTTGTAGTAACAAATACAAATCTTGTATCTGATATGATAGGGCCAGTCAAACCTCTTCATGATGACATGTGTCCGCCGACAATTGATGGAGATAAAGAAGAGTTAATTGAAACCTGTGAGCAAAATGCAAAGGCAATCTATGGCGATCCTCTACCTGAACTTGTTAAAGAAAGATTAGATAGAGAATTAAATTCAATAATCTCTAATGGATTTGCTGTCATGTATGTTTCAGCAAAAAAACTTGTTGAAAATTCAGTGGAAAATGGATACCTTGTTGGATCTAGAGGTTCTGTTGGATCTTCTTTTGCTGCAACAATGTCTGGAATAACAGAGGTAAACCCTCTGCCTCCACATTATATTTGTGGGAAGTGTAAATATTTAGAATGGGGTGATGAAAACTTCTTTGACTGTGGTGTTGATATGCCCGCAAAGATTTGCCCTGAATGTGGAGAAAAGTTAAAGCAAGATGGCTTTGCAATTAGGTTTGAAACCTTTTTAGGATTTAAAGGTGATAAGATTCCAGATATAGATCTTAACTTTGCTGGGGAATACCAGTCTAAAGCGCATAAATACGTAGAAGAAATCTTCGGGGCAGAAAACGTATATAAGGCGGGAACTATTGGTACTATTGCAGATAAAACTGCCTTTGGTTACGCTATGAAGTATTTTGAAGAACGAGGTATACCTAAGAATCCAATAGAAGCAGAAAGATTGGCAAAGGGCTGTGTTGGGGTTAGAAGGTCAACAGGCCAACATCCTGGTGGAATTATAGTTGTTCCAAAAGGACGAAAAATTACAGAGTTCTGTCCAGTGAACTATCCAGCCAATAAAGCAGATGGTAATATGATGACTACTCATTTTGACTTTCACTCAATAGATAGCAATCTACTAAAACTTGATATACTAGGTCATGATGTACCTTCAATGATAAGATGGTTAGAGCTAATGACAGGAATTAAACCTGAAGACATACCTTTGTCAGATGCTGAAGTTAACAAATTATTTGTAGGCACAGAAAGCCTGAATATTAAAATAGAGAATTATAGATTTACACATGGAAGTTATGGTATCCCAGAGTTTGGTACAAAGTTTGTAAGACAGATGCTTGATGATACAAAACCGGAAAGTTTAGGGGATTTGATTCGAATTTCAGGATTTTCTCATGGTACAGATGTGTGGCTAAATAATGCCCAAGAGTATATTAAAACTGGACAGGCAACAATGAAAAATGCAATATCTACTCGTGATGACATTATGAACTATCTAATATTAAAAGGGCTGCCTAACAAAATGTCCTTTGATATAATGGAGAACGTTAGAAAGGGTAAAGGACTTAAACCTAACGAAGAAGAAGAAATGAAGAAAAATAATGTACCTCAGTGGTATATTGATTCTTGTAATAAGATTCAATACATGTTCCCACGTGCCCACGCTGCAGCATATGTTGTAATGGCGTATCGAATTGCCTACTTCAAGGTATATCATCCGCCAGCATTTTACTCAGCCTACCTGTCAACTAAACTAGCAGACTTTAACTGGGATGCAGCTAAAAAGGGAATAGATGGGGTTACAGCTAGAATGGATCAAATCATTCTAAAAGGAAAAGAGGCAACAAAAAAAGAGCAAGATGAAATGATTACATTAGAACTGTGCTATGAAATGTTTGCGAGAGGTTATGAGTTTGCAAAGCCATCTCTGAAGTCATCAGAACCTGATAAATTTTTTACCATTGATGGAAAGGTACAGGTACCACTTTGTGGCTTAGAAGGTATTGGTGAAACTGTAGGCTTACAAATTTATGAAGAATATAATAAAAAGCCTTTTTCAACAGTTGATGATATTAGAACTAGAGCTAAGGCAAATAAAGTAGCTATTGAAGCTTTAAGAGAAAATGGGATTTTGGATGGATTACCAGAGACCGATCAAATCAGCTTTTTTTAGGTGAATTAAAAGCTGTAGAGATTATTATATTAAATATAAAGGCCCCATCGCTGCTGTATATAGTGATGGGGCTTTCTCGTATAGTTTTTTATTTTGATTTTAATTAAACCTTAAAGTCTCTTTTATTATACGCTTTACAACCAGAAAAAATTAGAACTATATAAATTAGAAAGTATACTATCAAAGTATTAATATAGTTACCACTCATATCTAGTGTATTATTTATACTTAAAGTTATGAAAGGCGAAAAGTATAGAAGAAACTCACCTTTATGGCCTAAAATCTCCCCCAGATATCCTAACATATAGCTAGCAATAACCACACAACTTGCTGCAGTTCCTGACCCAGTCTTAGAACTGATAGCTGAAAGAAAAAAACCAGCTCCGCCAAATAATAATGCTGTGAAACTTGCCTGCTTAACAGAGCTAATTATATCGGTTATAACAAAGGTTTCACCCCCATTAATCAAGCCACAAACTATAGTAGAGACTATGGCTAAGCCTAGGATTATACATACGGCAAGAGTAGATGTTATATATTTTGAAACATATATTTCAGTTCTACTAACTGCTAGGGTGCTAATATATTCTATAGACTTTGAAGTTTCCTCTTTAGTAATAAGTCCAGAGGAGAAGGTAGCAGAGAAAATTGATACAGGTATTAATATAAGGCCATATATTATACTAAAGTAAGAAGTGTAGTTTCCCATATCAGACATGGCTTCCATGCCCATGAATTGCAAAATCTCTTGGGGCATATTATCAAACTTTAACTGAGCCATTTCTTGAATTGAAGGAAAAAGAATCATATAAAGCACCATAAATGCTGTTATAATGACAGTCCACCAAAAAATGGTTTTCTTTGATATCAAAAGGCTAAATTTCACAAGGGTTATGACATTGCTTATATCAAATCTCTTCATTAATTTTCCTCCTTATAATATTCAATAAATTCATCTTCAACAGTCTTGTTTTTTATCTCAAGCTTTGATAAATCAAGCTTAGCTAGCTTAGCTACAAGCTCATTAATATCACCCTCAATTTCAAAGTTTTGTATAAGGCCATCTTTAGTTTCAAAGGAAACAGTCTGACTATGTCTTATTTTTACATCTTTCATATCCATATAATCAACAAGGATTCCATCTTTTATTATTGCAACTTTGTCACAGTATTTTTCCACTTCAACAAGATTATGACTAGATAAAAAAATAGTTTTTCCTTTTGACTTTTCCTTAAGAATTAAATCAAAGAACTTTGCTTGCATCAGAGGATCAAGGCCGCTAGTTGGCTCGTCTAGAATAATTAGTTTTGCATCTTTAAGAAAACCTTGAATAAGTGAAACCTTCTTTTTGTTTCCAAGACTAAGGTCAGATATTTTTTTGTTTAAATCTACTTCAAAGTATGAAGCAAGAGTGTTTAAGTCATCTATAGAACTAGAAGTAAACTTAATTGTAAAAGATAAAAGCTCTTTTACAGTAAGGTTCTCATAAAAGGCTGGTTCACTAGGAACGTAACTTACTAATCTATTAATTTCTTTAGAGTTTTTTATACTATCTAAGCTTAACACTTTGATGGCCCCAGAAGTTGGATGAATTATATTCATAATAGATCGTATAGTAGTGCTTTTACCAGCTCCATTTTTGCCAACAAAACCAATTATTTCCCCTTGAGGAATGCTAAGATTTAAATTATTGACGGCAATAACATCTTTATATTTTTTAGTGAAATCACTAATTTCAATTGCATACATATTTTATTTTAAAGATATATTCATAACTAAATATACCAATACCCTCCTTTCACTTAGTGTAGCATAAAACCATAATATCAATCAATTAGCAATATAATACAAAGTATAAAATATAGAAATAGTGGAATAAATTGACATAGATGAGTAATAGGAGTATATTAGAGGTAGTAAAATAAATAAATAGGTACATATAAACTGGATAAGAAATATTAGACACTAGTATGAGAAAGGACGGTTACTATGAACAAAGAAATAGCGAAACTACTTGGTACAAAAGAGGATTCTCACGCAGTAAAAGCATTTAAAACAATAATAGATGCGACCCCTTTGTGTTTTAATCTTTGGACAAAAAATGCAGAAAACATTTTGTGCAACAAAAAGGCCGTTGAACTTTTCAAGCTAAAGGATGAGCAAGAGTATTTAGATAGATTTATGGAACTATCACCAGAAGTGCAACCAGATGGAGGTTTGACCTATGAGCTGCCACCTAAATATATTGAAGAAGCCTTTGAAGAGGGGTTGTGTAAATTTAACTGGATGCACTGCAGACTAGACGGTGAAGAAATACCATGTGAAATAACCCTAATTAGAGTTGACGATATTAATGGGGAAAGTTACGTGGCTGGATTTACAAGAGATTTGAGTGCTGAATTTCTTGGTGGAGAAGAAGAAAGCCATTATGACGAATTTTTCAAGGATAAAATATCTCAGAAAAGAGTTTTAACTAAGTTGGCTAGCTTGGCTAAAGAATGGTTATTTGTTCTTAATATGCAAACTAACAGTATTCAGTTCTATGGCAAAAAAGCAAATGAAGAAACTGTAGAGTTTGAAAACATACTATTTGACAAAGAGGCAGGAAGAGAGAAAGTTCATCCTGAGGACATAGAGCTATATAATCAACTATGTGATAATATTGAAAATGGAACTTATGAGCCACTAGATATTAGGTACAAAACTGTTAGTGGAGAATATAGGTACTACAGAGTAGTTTATGAATTAATTGCTAATGACCATGGAGAACCATTTATACTGGTCGGCAAAGGACTAGATGTCCAAGAGCAAAAAGCATTAGAGCGTAAATCGAGGATAGATCTTCTGACGGGCTGTTATAACAAAGTAACAGCAGAGCAATTAATTTCAGCTAAAATTGAAGAGAATGATGGTACCACACATGCTTTGTTTATAGTTGATATTGATAATTTTAAGGCTATCAATGATAATTTGGGGCATTACTTTGGAGACGAGGTATTAAAAGAGGTCTCTACTAATTTAAAAAACTTATTTACTGATAATAAAGATATTTTAGCAAGAATAGGCGGAGATGAATTTGTAGTATTTGTTGAAGATGCAAGAGATATGAATTTGCTAAGAGAAAAAGCCGAGAAAATTTCAGAGGCATTTAGACAAACTTACTCTGGCGATTATAAAGATTACTCTATATCAGGAAGTATAGGAATTGCGATTTTTCCTAATTATGGAAACGATTATGATGAACTCTATAAGTCTGCGGATAAAGCACTTTACGAAGCTAAACATAGAGGAAAAAATCAGTTTGTTTTTTATGATGAGTCTTTGCTAAATGGCACAATGCTTAATTTAACTAAGGTAGAAAATGCAAACAAAATTGCTAGATCGTATTTTGATTATGATCTTATTTCTGCTTCATTTGACACTTTATACAAAAACAATGTTAGTCCAAGTTCTATAAATATGGTGTTACAGTTTATAGGTAAAAAATATAATGCTGACAGATGTTTTATCTTTGAAACCTTTGACGATGGTAAAACTTATACTAATTCCTATGAATGGTGCAAGCCTGGAATTTCAGAGGAAAAAAATAATATGCAAAACGTCTCTAAAGATATTTTTAATGATCTTTTTGAAGCTGCTCATGATGGTATAGTTTACTCTAATAATTTGAAAGAGTCTTTCACTACTGATATGGCTTTTGATATAATGCAGGGGCAAGGAATACAGTCATTTCTACACTCTCAGGTAAAAAGAGATGGATATGTATCCTTTTTCATAGGCTTAGATGACTGTACAAACACTAGGGTTTGGAATGAAAAAGAAATAAACAGTCTTCAGTATATAGCAAAGATAATATCAATTATATTTCAAAGTGAAAATTTGAGAGAAGAAGTAAAAAGTCTTACAGAGTATAACAAAATATCTGCTTTTATTTCTGATAGTGCAGATGACCTTGTTTATATTTCGGATGTTGAAACGTACGAATTAATATATGTTAATAAAAAAATGTTAAGCAATTTAAAGAATGTAGGAGAAAATGATTGGCAAGGGAAAAAATGCTATGAGTTACTATATGGTAAGTCAAGGCCATGTGATTTCTGTACCAATAAATACCTAAGTGAAGACTATTTCTTTGAATGGACTTATTACAATGATGTTTTTAAGAAAACCTTCCTGCTTAAAGATAAGCTAGTTAAGTTAAATGATAATTTAGTTAGACTTGAAATTGCAACAGATGTTACAAAAGTAAACCATTTGGAAATGGAATTAAAAGAAAAGCTTGAGCAAGAGAGGACTTTAATTAGTTGTATAGATATGTTGCAGTCAAGGGAGAATCCAAGGGAGTCAATCAATAAGTTGCTTCAAATTATTGCTAGTTTCCATAATTCAGATAGAAGTTATATATTTGAAGTTGTTGACAATGACAGAATATTAAATAATACTTTTGAATGGTGTGCTTCTGGAGTCGTAACTCAGCTAGAAAATTCACAAAATATTCCAAAGTCTTTACTTCAGGGATGGTTTGACAAATTTGAAGAGGTAGGAGAATTTCATATTGATTCAATTGCAAATGAACTGGCAAAAGACTCAGCAGACTATAAACTTCTGACAAGTCAGGGGATAACATCTATTATTACTGCACCAATTCATGATAAAGAAGGTAGGATAGTGGGATTAATAGGTGTAGATAATCCAAGTATAAGGGTTGACCAAACTCACTTATTGAAATCGGTAGCAAGGTTTATTGGAAACTTCCTAAATGAAACTGCAACACTTATAGAACTTGAAAAGTTAAGCTACTTTGATCCTCTTACAGAAGTTAGAAACTGTAACAGTCTAACTAAGAACTTAAAATCTACATCAACTATTACTTTATCTACGATAGCCGTAGCCTTAGTGAAAATAGAAGATTTGATTGGCATTAACAATAGAAATGGGACAATGTTTGGTGATGAGGTAATAACCAAAGTTGCTAAAGGACTTAGTGGGATTTTCGGCGATAATGTCTACAGAGTAAGTGGCGATGAGTTTGTAGTATTTATTAAAAATATTAGTAAAAACAACTTTGAAGGAAAAATAGAAATTATAAAAGAGAGAGATCTTGAAGAGGAAGCTTTCAATATTCTAATTGAAAGTGCAATAAGCTTAAACCATGAAGAGCATCTAAAAATGCTAGATGAAATGCAGAATCATGTAGTGGAAGGGTATTTCTTTAAAGAACCGATAAATATAGAAAAATTTGCAAAAAAATATATCAGAACATAGAATTGATATCAGAAAGCGTAATGTAACAGTAATTTAGTGGCGATGCAAATGGCTGCTTGACAGTAGATAATTAAGGGTGAGAATGTTGAAAAATTAAGCTTGCATCAGATATATATTTATGTTATAATATGTGTAATAGTTGTTTTGGAAAAGAGTGGGAAACCACTCTTTCTACTTTTTTATGGGGGAAAAACATAAAATATGGCAAAATTAAAAATTAAAGATAGCATAGGAGAAATTGCAAAAGAATTTCTTGAAGAAGAAGGCCTGGAGCTGTACAATACTGAGTTTCTAAAAGAAGGTAAGGATTGGTTTCTGCGCATTTACATTGATAAAACCTGGCCAAGCGATGAGAGAATATCAATGGATGACTGCGAAAAAGTAAGCAGATTTTTAAGTGAAAAATTAGATGAAGAGGACTTAATTGCTCAAAATTACTTTTTAGAAGTAAGCTCTCCTGGTGTAGAGAGGGAGTTAATAACTTTAACTCACTATGAACGATACATTGGTGAAAATGTTGAAGTCAAGCTTTATGAAGCAATTGACAACACAAAGAGACTTGAATGTAAGCTAATAGCAGCTGATGAAGATAAAATCACTGTTGAATATAAAGAAGAAAATATTGAGCTTCCTATGAAACAGGTGGCAAAATGTAAACTGGTAATAACATTTTAGAGATACGAGGAGGATATAAAATGAGCGATGGAATGGATGTAAGCTTTTTACAGGCATTAGAAATGATTGAAGAAGAAAAAGGGATTTCAAAAGAGGCTCTTATTGAAGCAATCGAAACAGCTTTGACTTCTGCTTATAAAAAAAGCTATGGGGTTAATCAAAACATAGTGGTTGAGATTAATAAGTCAAATGGCGGAATTGAGATCTATACCAAGGTTTTTGTAGTAGAAGAAATTGAAGATGAAAACACAGAGATGACTCTTGAAGAAGCAAGAGAAATTGATGAAAGATATGAAATTGGTGATGTGGTTGAATATCATATTGAGCCAGGTGAATTTTCTAGAATTGCTGCACAAACAGCTAAACAGGTTGTAGTGCAAAAGATTAGAGAAATGGAAAGAAGCATGATCTTTGATGACTTTATTGAAAGACAAGGTTCAATAGTAAATGGTCAAATTCAAAGAATTAGTAATGGAACAATTTTTATTTCAATTGGAAAAACAGAAGGTCTTCTTTCAGAGAGAGAGCAGGTTCCAGGAGAGAACTTTAAAACAGGAGAGTTTATTAAGGTATTTGTAATTGATGTAAGAAAAACAACAAAAGGACCACAAGTATTTGTTTCAAGAAGCCACCCAGCTTTAGTAACTGGACTGTTTGAAATGGAAGTTCCAGAAATTGAAGAAGGAATTGTTGAGATTAAAAGCGTTGCAAGAGAACAAGGTTCTAGAACAAAGATGGCTGTGTGGGCTAATGATGAAAACGTAGATGCAATTGGTGCTTGCGTTGGTGCTAAGGGAAATAGAGTAGAAAGCGTAACTAGAGAAATTTTTGGTGAAAAAATAGACATAATTAACTGGAGTAATGACCCAGCAGAACTTATTACAAGTGCATTAAGTCCAGCTTCAGTTGAAGAGGTTATTATTAGAAGAAACAAAGAAGCAACAGTTGTAGTACCTGATATGCAGCTGTCATTAGCAATTGGTAAAGCAGGGCAAAATGTTAGACTTGCAGCAAAACTTTGCTCATGGAAGATAGATATTAAAAGCAGATCTCAATTTGAAGAGATGTTAGATGATCCTGAACAAAGAGCGATATTTGAAGAACAGCAAATATTAGAAGAACCTGTAGAAGAAACTATTGTAGAAGAGTTTGCCGAAGGAGAAGAATTCTTTGAAGAAGTAGCGGAAGAGTCAGAAGTAGCTTCAGAAGGGTTTGAAGAAGTAGTTGAAGAATCAGAAGAGGATTCTGAAAGCTTTGAAGAAATTCATGAAGAAGCGGAACTAGAAAATAAAGAATAACAACGGAGGCTGCGAGTGAAAGAAAAAAAAATTCCGCAAAGAACTTGTATCGGGTGCATGGATAAAACCGACCAAGCAAACCTTCTTAGAATTGTAAATTCAGAGAATGGTGCGAAAGCAGACTTTACTGGAAAAGCAGCTGGACGAGGATGCTATATTTGCCCAAAGGAAGAGTGCCTAGAAAAAGCAATAAAGCGAAAAGCTTTTCAACGACAGTTTAAAAGAAATGTAACTGAAAGTGAGCTAGAAAGCATTAAAGTGGCAATAAGCGAGGTGAAAAAAGATGAAGCCTAAGATTGAAAGCTATCTTGGTTTTGCAAAAAAATCAAGAAGCTTAGTAGAGGGAACAGACACTTGTTTAATTAATATTAAAAAGAAAAAAGTTCATTTGATTATAACTGCTGAGGATTTATCTGAAAACACCAATGATAAGATAACTCTCGCATGCAGGAGAGAAAATATAGAAAAAATCACCTATTCATCAAAAGAAAAACTAGGAGCTATTCTAGGAAGCTTTGAAACAGGAGTGATTGGCATAATCGATAAGAAATTTGCAAAGGTGATAAAAGAAGAGTTAGGTAATGAAATTAAAAGAAAGGGGTAGTTGCGTATGAAGGTACACGAATTAGGAAAAGAAATAGGCAGAACTAGTAAGGACGTAATTAGTAAAGCAACAACCATTGGATTAGAGCTAAAAGGCGCTAATAGCAATATACCAGAGGAAAGGCTAGAAGAGTTAAAAGCAAGCATGAATACAAAAAAACAAAAAGAACAAGAAAGCTCAAATAATACCCAAGGGAAAAAAATTCCAGGAGGAAAACCAGTTATTTCTAGCGAAGTTGCAAGAAGAAGACCGATGGGTAAACCAGTGGTTTCAGAAGAAGTAGCTGCTAGAAAAGAAGGGCATAGTGAAGCTCCTACATTTAAGGAAACAGCTGTTAAAACAGAAGCAGCTCCAAAGACAGAAGTTAAAGTAGAAACAACACCAAAAACAGAGGTTAAAGTAGAAGTGACGCCAAAGGCTAAAGAAGTAACTCAAGAGACTAAGGCAGGAGAACCTAAGGTAGAAGTTAAGGCTAAAGAAGAGCCTAAAGCTGTATCTAAGCCAGAAAGCCAGAAGGCACCAGAAAGACCCGCCGTTCGTGGTCCTGTTGTAGTAAAAAGAGCTGCAGAAGTAGAACTTGAAGCAAAAGAAAGAGAACAGAGAGCGAAAGAAAGAAACGATAAAGCTAGGTCTGAAAGAGAAGATAGAGGCTCTGATAGAAGAAGAAATGATAGCAGAAGTGGTGATAGACCATATAATAACAACAGAGGTGAAAGACCACAAGGCGATAGACCATATAATAACAACAGAGGTGAAAGACCACAAGGCGATAGACCGTACAATAACAACAGAGGTGAAAGACCACAAGGCGATAGACCGTACAATAACAACAGAG
>CAYJFM010000019.1:0-41324 GCA_964369805.1 uncultured Oscillospiraceae bacterium | reverse complement strand
AATGGAAAAAAGATAGAAAGAAAGTTGAGATTGCATTCAAGAAGAATTATGAGTAAGGACATCTGTTTTTTTGAAAATTACTAACCCCCAAAGTATATTAAGTGAATAAATAAGGCTGCATATCACTATGTAGCCTTATTTTTATATAAATTTGCCTTTTTTAAGTAAATTGTATAAAAAAAACACACAATATATAATCTTTATGTTATAATCAGTCTAGGAGTATGAAGGTGGTAAAGAATGACGTTATTAAAGGAAATTTCTAGTAGTGTGCAACAGGTTGCAGATGCAATTTCAATGGCACTTGGTCTGGAAGTCGAGATAGTAGACGAGTGCTTAGAAATCATCGGTGGAAGTGGTACATACAAGCTTTTGATTGGTGAGAAAGAAGAGTATGGCAAGCTTGACGGAAACATGCTATATGCAAGGGTCTTAAGAAATGGAAAAACAGAGTACATTGAAGACGTTAAAAAGCATGAAGATTACGGACCAATATTTAATACCAAAAAAAAATTGTCAGAGGTAGCAGAGATTTGTGCACCTATAAAAAAAGGCAATAAAACTATAGGTGTAATTGGACTTATAGCCTTTGATGAAGAGCAAAAACAGATACTATTAGATAAAGATAAAAACAAGGTTTCTTTTATAGAAAAAATGGCGGAGCTATTATCGGCGAAGGCAGCACAGCAAGAAGCATTTAGCCAAGCAGAATTATCTAGAACAGAAATGATGACCATTTTAGAATCTGCACATGAAGGGATTATTGCCATTGATAGAGGCGGAAGAATTAGACACTGCAATACTCATGCTGCGAACCTTTTTAAAACAACAAAGGGAAATATGGCAGGAACACATCTAAATGCTTTTATGATGAATTCACCAGCATTAAATATTTTTAAGACTCAAAAAGGTTACGTAGAACAAGAAGAAAGATATAGATTAGGCAGAGGAGGGCTACATGTTATTGTAACAGCAAGGCCATTCTTTAATAAAGGTGAAGCTGAGGGAATTGTAATATCATTTAGAGATATTCAAGAAGCGCAGCAGCTAGCATACAAATTAGAAAAACACAGCTTTAAGCAAAATCTAGAAGACGCTATTGGTCAAAGTGAGGTTATAAAAAAGCTAAAGAATAAAGTGATTTTAGCCTCAAGAGGAGATTCGCCTGTTCTAATATCAGGAGACAAAGGGACAGGTAAAGGATTTATTGCAAAGGCCATTCACTACAGTGGCACAAGAGCCGAAAAAGACTTTGTATCTGTAAATTGTTCAGCTATACCAGAAAATTTATTAGAAAATGAAATTCTAGATAGATTTAAACAGGCAGCAGGCGGAACAATCTTATTTAATGAAATAGACAGTATGCCAAATGTAATTCAGTTAGTATTACTTGAGGTGCTAAAATCAACAAAAGATGGAAAGTCCCTTGCGCATAATACGAGAATTATAGCAGCTACAGATAAAGATCTTAGAGCAATGGTCAAAAAAGGAGAATTTAGAGAAGACTTATTTTATAAATTGAATGTAATTCCAATGAATATTCCAAGATTAAGAGACAGGCAAGAAGACATACCACTTTTCATGGAATCTTATTTAGAAAAATACAACAGACTTATGGATAAAGATATTAAAGGTTACACAGAAGAGGTAATTGAAATATTTACAAACTATTCATGGCCTGGAAATATAAGCGAAATAGAAAACGCAATAGAGTATGGAGTCAATATTTGCAGAAAAGGTCAGATTGATATTCAGCATTTGCCAGTTCAAATTCTATCAGTGGAACCTGAAGAGAAAGAAGTAGTTGACCTAACACTCGCAGAGCAGGTAAGGGCTTTTGAAAGAGAAAGACTTATTGATGAAATAACTAAAAGCAGTGGAAGCAAAGCCACTGTCGCAAGAAAGCTAGGGCTTTCTACCGCAACACTGTATCGAAAGCTCCAAGAGCTTGAAATAAATACAAAAACTTTAAAATACTAATATTACAGGAGGAAATTATGTTAAGAACAGCTTTACCAAAAGTAAACATGACTTTACCAGGACCAAAGTCACAAGCAATTATTGAGAGAAGAGCAAACGCAATGCCAAATGCAATTAAATGTGGATACCCACTAGTAATTGAAAGAGGTGAAGGTGCGATGTTTGAAGATCCAGATGGCAATGTTATCCTTGACTGGGTAGGCGGAGTTGGTGTACTAAACATCGGTTACAGCCACCCAAAACTAATTGAAGCAGTAAAAACTCAATCAGAAAAATACTTCCATGCAATGATGAACATCACAACTCATGAAAGATATATCGAGTTTGCTGAAAAATTCAATGCAATCGCACCAGTTAGAGGTGAAGAAAAGAAAACTATGTTTGTAAACTCTGGCGCTGAGGCTGATGAAAATGCAGTTAAAATTGCTAGAAACGTAACAAAAAGACCTAATATACTTGTGTTTGATGGCGCTTTCCACGGAAGAACTGTTTTAACAATGACAATGACAGCTAATCCTAACTACTGTATCGACATGGCTCCTTTAGCTGATGGAATTGTAAGAGCGGAATTCCCTAACCTATATAGAGCTCCAGAAGGTCTAGATGAAGCTGCAGCAGTTAAATACTTTGTTGAAAGCTTAGAAAAAACTATTGCTGAAGCAGGTGCTGATACTATTGCTGCAATTGTATTTGAGCCAGTTCAAGGTGAAGGTGGATTTGTACCAGCTCCATTAGCATGGGTTAAAGAAGTAAGAGCAATTTGCGACAAAATTGGTGCTCTTATGATTTGTGACGAAGTTCAAACAGGTTGGGCAAGATCAGGTAGACTTTTTGCTTCAACATACTACGTAGAAGCTGGTTGTGCTCCAGACCTAATGACTACAGCTAAGTCAATTGCAGGTGGTATGCCAATCTCTGCAGTAGTAGGAAGTAAAGAGCTTATGGATACAGTAACACCAGGAACAATTGGTGGTACATACTGTGGTAACCCTGTAGCTTGCGCATCAGGACAAGCAGTTCTTGAAGTTATGACAGAAGAAGATTACCCAGCAAAAGCAACAAAAATTGCTGAAACTTGCATGGCAAGATTCAATGCTATGGCAGAAAAATTTGACTGCATCGGAAACGTTAGAGGAACTGGCGCTATGATGGGTGTTGAATTTGTAACTGACAGAGCTACAAAAGAGCCAAATGCACAAATTGTTACAGATATGGTTAACAAAGCAATTCAAAAAGGACTACTTCTTGAAGCTGCAGGTGCAAAAGGTAATGTTATTAGATTCCTTTGCCCACTATGCGTAACTGATGAGCAACTTGCTGTTGGTCTTGACATTTTCGAAGAAACTCTAGCAGAATTAGCTTAATTACTAAGAGAATAACAGAATTTAAAAAATTAAAAAGAGCGAAGCGTAATGCTTCGCTCTTTTTGCTGTGCTACTATTAAATCATTGGAAAATAAAAAAATCTGAAAGCCTTAGGCCATCAGATTTTATTTTTTTAATTCTCAGTTCGAATTAACCAGCAATGATTGCTTCTGTTGGGCAAGCTGCTTCGCAAGCTCCACAGTCAATGCAGCTGTCATCGATTACGTGGTAGTCATCTCCTGCTGAGATTGCTTCTACTGGACATTCTGGAATGCAAGCTCCACAGTTAATGCAAGCGTCTGTAATTTGGTAAGCCATATTAAAATCCTCCTTAAATATTGATTTATTATCTAAAAAAATTATAGCAAATATCGAATAAAAGGTAAAGAAAGTTAGAAAATGCTAACGTAAACTCTAGCAAATTAATGAGGAAAATCGATAGAAATAACAGCAAAATAGTTAAAAATTCAAAAAAGTCTACAAATTCAAAGCGAAATAGTGCTAAAAAATACGATTTTTATAGCAATTTAGTTAAAATAAAGAGGTGTCACATATTATGAAAGCCTTATTATAAAATAAAGCTAATATTACTAGACTATTAACAAAAACTCGAAATACTGTATAATGTAATAGTGGAAAGAGTAAGTTGATGCAGTGAATTTTGCAAGAGAAGGAAATAATAATGGATGTATATGTATTAGTTGGAACAAGCGGAACTGGAAAAAGTTATCAGGCTATTAATCTATGCCAGAAAAAAGGTATTGAAGCATTAATTGATGATGGTCTTTTTATACATAATGGCGAGATAATTGCAGGGCAATCAGCAAAAAGAGAGAAGACTGTAATAGGTGCAATCAAAGCAGCGATTTTTTCAAATGAGGAACACAGACATTCTGTAGCTAGAAATATAGCGCAAAGAGATGTTAAAAGTATACTTGTACTTGGAACTTCAGATGGGATGGTTGAGAGAATTGTAAAAGCTCTTGAGCTTGGTGAGATTAAAGAGTATATATATATTGATGATATAACTACCAAGGCTGAAAGGGAAATGGCAAGAAAGCAAAGAGGGGTATATGGGAAACATGTAGTACCTGCACCTGCCCTTGAATTGAAGAAGCAGTTTAGTGGATATTTTGTTAATCCTTTGCGTAGAAGAAAAGGAAAAAAAGCAGGAATAAATGAGAAGACAGAAGTTAGACCAACGTATAGCTACCTAGGAGAATACACATTAAGTGAAAAAATATTTAAAGATATTGTAAAATGCCTAGCAACAGAAATAGATGGAATAAAATCTGTAATTAAAGTAATGGAGAATGAAACAAGGGGAGGCATGGAAGTGACAATATTAGTTGCTCTTGATGATGACTCTAATGTATTAACTAGGCTAGAAACACTGCAAAAGAAAGCTTATTTTATATTAGGCTCTATGACTTCATATAATATAGCCTCTGTTGATGTAGAACTTAGAGAATTAGGAGCATAAAATTGAAAGAATTTCATTTAGAAATAGAAAATGTAAGGGACTTTAATTTAGATCATATTTTTGATTGTGGGCAATGCTTTAGGTGGAAAAAAGAAGAGGATGGAAGCTATACAGGAGTCATTACATATTTTTTTGAAAAAGATTGGATTAAGGCAGCAGTAAATGTAGACTTTAAAGAGTTCGAGGGCGACTTAGGAGGTGTAATTAAGATTAAATCTACTAGTCCGATTTCAAAAGAGTTTTGGGAAAACTACTTAGACTTACAAACAGATTATGGCAAGATTAAAAGGAGCTTAAGTAGAAAAGATAAGCATATTAGAGGAGCAATTAAATCAGGTGAAGGAATTAGGCTATTAAATCAAGATAAGTGGGAAACTTTAATTTCATTTATTATATCTGCAAACAACAATATTCCTAGAATTAAAGGTTGTATTGAATCTCTTAGTAAAAACTTTGGAGAAAGCTTAGGAGAGTTTAGAGGGGAAGAAAGGTTTGCTTTTCCAATGCCGGAGAGCCTTGCAGAATTAACTGAAGATGACCTTGGCATTTGTAAGTTAGGATATAGGGCGAAATATATAATTGATACTTCAAAGGCTGTAGCTGACAAGGGAATTGACGCTTTGTTTCTAATCGAGAAAATGGATTCTGAGAAGGCATTTAAAGATATTACAAGTTATAAGGGTGTAGGGCCAAAGGTTGCTCATTGCATTTTGCTTTTTGCTTTAGGAAAAAGAGAGAGTTTTCCTGTTGATGTGTGGATGAGCAAAGTAATGCTAGATATATATGGGTTAGAAAATAAGAAAGAAATAGAAACTTTTGCAAAAGAAACTTTTGGTAAGAACAGAGGGATAGCTCAGCAATACTTGTTTTACCATATTAGAGAGAAAGGAATATAAATGCTAGGGACAATAATTAATGGTGTTACGATTGTAGTTTGTTCACTAATTGCTATTTTTTTTGCAAAAGTTGTAGGAAAAGACTTACCTAAGAGGTTTGAAGAAATAATAATAAAAGCCCTAGGCTTATCGGTATTATTTATAGGAATTTCAGGAGCACTTGAAACCAACCAACCAATTATTTTAATACTAAGCCTTGTAATAGGCGGAATAATTGGTGAATTAATTAATATAGATAAAGGAATGAAATATATTGGGGATAAGGCTGAAGAGAAATTGAATTTAAAGGAAAGTAGTTTTTCTAAAGGCTTTGTAACAGCAAGTATTTTGTTTTGCTCGGGATCCATGGCTATAATAGGAGCGATGGAAGGCGGGCTAACAGGTGATCATGAGATGCTTATAACCAAGGCAATTCTTGACGGAACTATCTCCTTAATTTTTGCATATCAACTTGGTATTGGAGTTGCATTTTCAGCGATACCGGTGGTAATTTATCAAGGAGCAATAGCTCTGATATCTATGGGTTTAAGTGGCGTAATACCTATGGAAATAATAACTGAAATGGGAGCAGCAGGAAGCCTTGTGATAGCAGCCATTGGAATTAACTTTATTTTAGACCAAGAGATCAGAGTTGCAAACTATATTCCTGCAGTATTTGTACCTATAATATTGATAAATATTATTAATTTATTTTAAGAATGAGTGTAAACTGATGTTAAATTTCGAAAATAATATTAAACTATTGACAAAAGGAAGATAAAAATAGTAAACTGATTTTAGCACTCTACTTTTGTGAGTGCTAAAAGTTAAAGTGAATAAGATTAAGATGCTGCGCAGGATTTGTACTATAACACTGGGAGCAAATTTGCAAAGGTAGTGCGGGTATCAGATACACGTAAGTAAGGAAGCAAATATAGCGATAATGTTAAATAGGCAAAAGACAAGCAAAAGGAGGAAAAATATGAGTTTTGGAATTAAACCATTGGGTTCAAGAGTAGTAATTAAAAGGGTTGAGGCAGAATCAAAAACTGCTAGTGGAATAGTTCTTACTGGTCAAGCGAAAGAGCAACCACAAATCGCAGAAGTACTTGCTGTAGGACCAGGATTAGAAGATTGTACTATGGAGCTAGAAGTTGGCGATATGGTTTTCCTTCCTCAATATGCAGGAGCAACTGTAAAATTTGAAGGAACAGAATATATGATTTTAGATCAAAGAGAAATTTTGGCTAAACTTGATAAGTAAATAAATTGAGAGAATGATTAAAAAATATAAGGAGAAGTTATAATGGCGAAAGATATATTTTATAGCGAGGATGCAAGAGCGAAGTTACAAGCTGGTGTAGATAAACTAGCTAATACAGTTAAAATTACAATTGGACCAAAAGGAAGAAATGTTCTTCTTGAAAGAAAATATGGATCACCACTTATCACAAATGACGGTGTAACTATTGCAAAAGAAATCGAACTGGAAGACTCAGTTGAAAACATGGGAGCTCAACTTGTAAAAGAAGTAGCTACTAAAACAAATGATGTTGCTGGAGACGGAACAACAACAGCAACACTTTTAGCACAAGCAATTATTAAAGAAGGCTTCAAAAATGTAGTTGCTGGATCAAATCCAATGATGATAAAAAGAGGTATTCAAGGAGCAGTTGATGTTGCTGTAGCTGAAATCAAGAAAAACTCTCAAGAGGTATCTGATAAAGCAAGCATTGCTCAGGTAGCAGCTGTTTCATCAGATAATGCAGAAATCGGAGATCTAATTGCAGAAGCAATGGAAAAAGTAGGGAAAGATGGCGTTATTTCAATTGAAGAGTCAAAATCAATGGGAACAACTCTAGATGTAGTTGAAGGTATGCAATTTGATAGAGGATACCTATCTGCATACATGGTAAGTGACACTGAAAAAATGGAAGCAGTTTTAGAAAATCCGTGCATCCTATTAACTGACAAGAAAATTTCTAACATACAAGATATTTTGCCAATTTTAGAGCAAGTAGTTAAAGCAGGAAAAAAACTACTTATTATTGCTGAAGATGTTGAGGGAGAAGCCCTAGCAACAATCGTTGTAAATAAATTAAGAGGTACATTTGACTGTGTGGCAGTTAAAGCTCCTGGATTTGGAGAAAGAAGAAAAGCTTTAGTAGAAGATATTGCTGTATTAACGGGAGCTACTGTTATTTCTGAAGAACTAGGATATGATATTAAGGAAGCAACTATTGACATGTTAGGAACAGCTTCTACAGTGAAAATCAGCAAAGACTTTACAACTATAGTTGATGGAGCTGGAGATAAAGAAGAGATAGAAGCAAGAATTGCAGGTATTAGAAAAATTATTGCAGAAACAGATTCTGACTTTGATAGAGAGAAATCACAAGAAAGACTTGCTAAGCTTTGTGGTGGTGTTGCAGTAATTAAGGTTGGTGCAGCTACAGAAACAGAGCTAAAAGAAAGAAAGCTAAGAATTGAAGATGCCCTAAACGCAACCATGGCAGCTGTAGAGGAAGGAATTGTTCCTGGAGGTGGTGTTGCCCTAGCAAATGCTATACCAGCGACAAGTGCTTATGCAGAAACACTAGAAGGGGATGTTAAGATAGGTGCATCTATAGTAGTTAGAGCCTTAGAAGAACCAGTTAGACAAATTGCAGAAAATGCAGGGTTTGAAGGAAGTGTTGTAATTGCTGAAATCAAGAAAAAGGAAGTTGGCGTTGGATTTAATGCATATACTGAGGTTTATGAGGACATGCTATCAGCAGGTATTGTTGATCCAGCAAAGGTTACAAGGTCTGCATTACAAAATGCTGCATCTGCATCAGCTATGCTATTAACTACAGAAAGCTGTGTTGTTGATTTACCAGCAGATGAGCCAGCAATGGCAATGCCGCCAATGGGAGGCGGAATGCCAGGTATGATGTAATATTCAGACAATTTGCAATATTTAAGCAAACGAATTACCTTTTTTTGGCAAACTACTAATTGAAATTGATATTTTAGATTGTTAAACTAGTATTAAGTAATAACTCTATTTTAGAATAATTGCCATTTGGCAAGTAAGTAGGAGGCTTAGTATGAAAATATTGATTATCGGAGCTGGCGGAGTAGGATCTTCAGCAGCTAAAATTATTAAAAGAGCAGGAAAAGGTGGGATGTGGGCAGAAAAGGTTATACTTTCTGACTATAATGAAGCTAGGGCAAAAAAGGTTGCCTTAGACTGTGATGACGAAAGATTCATGGGTGAATTTGTAAATGCAAGGGATAGCAAGAGTATTAAAGATTTAGTTGAAAAACATGATGTTAACTTTGTTATGAATGCATGTGATCCTTCTTTTAACGAAAACATATTTGATACATGTTATGAAATAGGGGTTGGATATATTGACTGCGCAATGACACTTTCTGAAATGCATCCGACAGATCCATTTAATAAAACACATATAAAACTTGGGGATTATCAATATGCCAAGAATGAAGAATGGGAAGAGAAAGGGATACTGGCAATTGCAGGATCAGGAGTTGAACCTGGAATGGCTAATGTATATGCAAAATATGCTGAAAAATATCTTTTTGATGAAATAGATGAAATAGGGATTAGAGACGGAGACAATTATGATGGTGAAGATGTAGGCCATTTTGGATTCTCTGTTTGGACAACTATTGAAGAATGCCTAAACCCTCCAGTAGTATGGGAGAAAGAAAAGGGATGGTTTACAACGGAAAATTTTTCGGAACCAGAAGTATTTGATTTCCCAGCAGGTATTGGAGAGGTAGAGGTAATCAACATTGAGCACGAAGAAGTACTTATGATACCAAGGCATGTTAAGTGTAACAGGGTAACCTTTAAATACGGAGTGCCAAGAGAGTTAAGACAAATCCTACTTAATTTAAGAGAAATGGGAATGGCTGAGGCTTGGAAGAAAATTAAAGTCGGAGATGCAGAAATTGCGCCTAGAGATTTTCTTTGTAAGGTAATTCCAGATCCAACTGAAACAACAATGAAAATGTATGGAAAAGGCTGTGCTGGCACATGGGTTAAAGGGAAGAAAGATGGTAAAGAGAGAGAAATTTATCTATATCAAGTTGCTGATAACCAAGAGTGTATCGAAAGATATGGTACAAATGCAGTAGTAGCTCAAACAGCATTTAACCCTGTTATAATGATGGAACTTGTTGCTACAGGTAAGTGGACTGGCGTTGGTGTTAAAAATCCAGAGCAGTTTGAACCAGCAGCATTTGTAGACTTAATGGCCAAGTATGAATTCCCAGGAGCAATGCGTGAAATGGACTCAGAATATGCAGAGCAATTTAATGCAGAAGCACTTGCTAATACTCAAAAAAAAGCAGGATATTAAAAATAACCTAAAAATATAATTCCTTGTAGGGATCATGCTTGAAATGAAACCTTGCAAGGAATTTTTATTTGACTTTCTTTCTTTACTTACTTATTGCAGCATATGAAACTTTTTTCAAATGCTAAGAATAATAGCTTTTGACCCTCTGGTGTAGGATGTAGCCCATCTATTGAATATTTAGATATATTTTTGTTCTTTATGCCTTCTTCAAAAGCTTTATTGTAGTCTATAAAAGCTATGTCTTTTTCTTGACAAAATGATATCAAGAGTTTTCTTAATAGCTTAATTTCTTCATTTACATATTCGAATTCAGTTTCTTCTGACCATCTAGCTTTTGTTAAAACAGGATCGGCACAGATAGGAATTCCTACAATAGGAGAAACCCCATGGGAAATTGCATCTTCTACCATAAGCTGTATGTTTTTAAAAGACTCTTTATGGGTGTAAGGAGTATATACATAGTCATTGCCTCCACCCATAATGTGGATATAGTCAGGTCTGTAAGAAAGGGCATCTGAGCTAAAGCGGGACAACATCTGAAATGTGGTGTTCCCATTAATCCCAGAATTAATAAAGGTATGACCTGTAGAATTTTCTAACAGGTTTACCCAGTTATCTTTTGGATTTTTAAGACCATAACCAAAAGTGAGGCTATCTCCGATGCAAACTATTTTCATATTAAAGCCCTCCTTTAGAAGTTCTTGATGCTTTAGGTGGAAGATTCATATCCATGCTAGGTTTTATATCAATTAGTTTTGTTCCATTAAGGCAATCGAGGCCTTTTACAATTAAAGTGTTACCTCTAATCTCTGATATTTCAAGGACAGCAGCTCCTATAGGATTAGGTCTGACAGGTGTCCTTAGAGCAAAAGTTCCCTTTGCAGTGCCATTATCTCTTGGTATAGAAATGTTAACAGTCCTTTCTGCCATGTTTAACCAATAGAGTATTAATATCTTTTCACCCTTAGTTAAACCAAATAAGCCTTCGTTGTAGTTTTCATAAATATGTAGTCTGCACTCTGGACCGTCAGGAGATATATTGCGAGGGCAATCATCTAAGGTTTTATAGGGAGTTTCAATTTCTCCTATAAAAATAAGACTTGGATTTATAGTGTCATTGTTAGACTTCTTAAGGGTTGTGCTCATAATAGCTCCTTTTGATTAAGACATAAGGTAAGTTAGCATACTAATGAAATTGCATTTAAGAGTCCCTTATATCATTTAAAGTAATTTGTTTTCAGAGTACCATAATTCTGAATATAATTAAAGATGTTCGTTTGATATTTTTCGTGACAAGAGTGGAACGAGGGAAGCGTAAAATCCTTCTCATTTTCTCATTTTATGCTATCTTTCCTATAGCCATTCTTGACAGACTATAAACACTGATATAAACTATAAAGAATGACAAAATAACAGAATAGGATATGCAATAATGTTTGAACAAATAGAAATTTTTGGTGTAGAGTTTACATACTATCAAATAATGGCATTTATAGGTGCTATAGTGGCGGCCTTTTATGCTGCTCTTATGACGAAAAAATCAGGAGAAAAAGAAGAAGATATGGTGGTAGTTTTAGTATCAGCTGCAATGGGGCTATTACTAGGAGGCCACTTACTTTTTGGGATTATATCTCTTGTGGAGCACTTTCCAAGTATTGTTGAAGCATGGGGAGTAGGAGGAGCAAAAGAAAAGTTAGATTTAGTAATAGGGATCTTTGGTGGCTCTGTTTTTTATGGAGGGCTTATTGGAGGCCTTGGTGCAGGATATCTTGCAGCTCACTTAATGAAACTAAATATAATTAAATTTTCGGATATAGGAGCGACAACAATACCACTGTTTCACTTCTTTGGAAGGATAGGATGCTTTTTATCAGGATGCTGTTTTGGCATAGAATGTAAACATGGATTTGAATACAATTATAGCATTGTTGAGATGGCTAATGGAGCGACTAGATTTCCCGTACAGTTAGTAGAAGCTAGCTTGAATTTAATAATATTTATAATACTATTTATATTTTTAAAAAAGGAAAAATTCAAAGGCCATTTAATGAAGATATATTTAGGCTCATATGCTGTAATTAGATTTATTTTGGAATTTGCTAGGGGAGATGCGTATAGAGGAATTTATGGTCCTTTTTCAACATCTCAATGGATAAGTATAGGAATACTTGTGGCTGTAGTAATATGGATTTGCATAGATAGACGAAAAGGGGTAAAAAGTGTTGATAATTAAAAATGGAAGAGTAGTTGATCCAGCTAATGGACTTAATGAAATAAAAGATATTCTTATAAATGATGGGAAAGTGCAGAGTATAGCCAATGCTGGTGAATTTGCAAATATTGAAGAGGCTAAAGAAAATACACAAATAATTGATGCTAAAGGATGCATTGTAGCACCAGGATTAATCGATATTCATGTTCACTTTAGGGATCCAGGCCTTACTCATAAGGAAGATATTATAAGTGGCTCAATGGCTGCAATGGCAGGAGGATACACTCAGGTTGTATGCATGGCGAACACAATTCCAACAGTAGATACCCAAGAAACAGTAGACTATGTTTTAGAAAAAGGGAAAGAAACAGGCATTAAAGTTCATACAGTATGCGCTATAACAAAAGGACTAAAAGGGGAAGAATTTACAGATTTTCCAAGTTTAGTGAAAGGTGGAGCTATTGGTGCAAGTGATGATGGAATTCCAATCGGAGATGTAAAAATGATGCACGAAGCAATGAAGATTGCTAAAGAAAATGACATTGTTTTAAGTCTCCATGAAGAAGATGATAACTTTATAGAAACTCCAGGCATAAATCAAGGGGAAGTTTCGGAC
Source organism: uncultured Oscillospiraceae bacterium (assembly GCA_964369805.1). Taxonomy (GTDB): domain Bacteria; phylum Bacillota; class Clostridia; order Peptostreptococcales; family Anaerovoracaceae; genus CAYJHC01. The sequence continues at coordinate 28,424 of CAYJFM010000019.1, read as the reverse complement.
AGCTTAGGTATTAAAGGAGCAACTACCCTTGCAGAAGAATTAATGGTAAATAGAGACTGCTTACTTGCTATTGACACTGGAGCAAGAATTAACTTGCAGCATTTAAGTACAAAAAACTCAGTTGAAATGATAAGGACATTTAAAAAATTAGGTGGAGATATTTGGGCGGAAGCAACTCCTCAGCATTTCTCGCTAACAGAAGATGCTGTTTTAGAGAAAGGGTCATTTGCAAAGTTAAATCCTCCACTTAGAACCGAGGCAGATAGAGTGGCTATTATTCAGGGGTTAAAGGATGGGACAATAGATATCATTGCAACAGATCATGCTCCTCATACAGAAGAGGAGAAAAGCACTGAAATTGCAAAAGCACCGAGTGGGTTAACTGGGTTAGAAACAGCGCTAGCTCTTGGAGTGACTAATTTAGTAAAAAAAGAACATTTAACAGTAAGTAGTTTAATTGAGAAAATGTCATTAAATCCAGCGAAGCTTTACAGCATTGAAGGAGGAACCTTAAGTGAAGGGGCTTTAGCAGATATTGTAATATTTAATGAGGATGAAGAGTGGACAGTAAAGGGGTATTACTCAAAGTCGCATAATTCTCCATTCACAGGAAGTAAATTATTTGGAAAAGTAAAGTATACAATTGCTAATGGGACAGTTGTATTTGAAAATAATAAATAGGAGGCAAAAGTGAGTAAAATTATTAGAAACGAGCAACTTTCAAAAGATTTCTATTTGCTAGAAGCAGAGTGGAACACTGAAGTTAAAATTGGGCAGTTTTTTATGCTGAGAGGATGGGAGGACTTTCCTGTACTTAGTAGGCCAATTAGTGTTTTTGACGCTCAAGAAGGTGTTGTTAGCTTTGTTTATAAAGTAGTTGGAAAAGGTACAGAATTAATTAGCAGACTGAAAGCTGGTGAGGAAATAGGATTAGACGGGCCTCTTGGAAATGGTTTTCCTGAAAATATTTCAGGGAAGGTAGCACTAGTAGGTGGGGGTGTTGGAATTGCGCCACTTTACTTTGCAGCAAAAAAATATAAAGAACTTGGGGTCTGTGAGTCAGTTGATATATATTTAGGCTTTAGCGATGAAACAATTTGTGAAGAAGCTTATAAAGGGGTAGCTGATAATTTAACTATCGATATTGGTGGATATATTACAGATAAAATTGATCCAACAAAGTATGATTATATAATGACCTGTGGACCTGAAATAATGATGGAAGTTTTGCATAAAAAATGCGTAGAAGCAAATGCGAAAGCCAAACTATTTGTATCTATGGAAAATAGAATGGCATGTGGAATAGGCCTGTGTAAGGTATGTACTTGTAAAAATAAATCAGGAAATAAGACTGCCTGTGAAGATGGTCCAGTATTTGAAGGAAGTGAGGTATTCAAAGGTGAGTAGACTAAGAACAGAATTTGCTGGGGTGGAATTTAAAAACCCTGTAATCCTTGCGTCAGGAACCTGTGGATTTGGTAGAGAATTAGATAAAAGATTTGATATAGAGAAGCTAGGAGGAATTTCATCTAAGGGTCTTATTGAACACCCACATGGAGGAAATGACGGCATTCGTATTTGGGAGACACCAAGCGGAATCATGAATAGTGTTGGCTTAGAGAATCCAGGAATAGATGCCTTTATTGAGAAGGATCTTGACTGGGTTAACGGTAAAGACTTTGTTAATATTGTAAACCTAGGGGGACACTCAGTTGAAGATTATGAAAAAGGAATTCTGAAGCTAAATGAGGTTGATTTAGATATTCTAGAATTAAATATTTCTTGTCCTAACGTAAAAAGTGGTGGTATGAATTTTGGCGTAAAAACCGCTCCTGCAAGAGAGTTAGTAAGAGAAATGAGAAAACTTTGCAAACACAAAATGGTAGTTAAACTATCTCCAAATGCTGAAGATATAGTAGACCTTGCAAAAATGTGTCAGGAAGAAGGGGCGGACGGAGTTTCTCTAGTCAACACCTTCCTAGGGCTTGCAATCGATTTAGATAAGAAAAAACCTGTGTTTAACAATACCTATGCAGGACTTTCAGGACCAGCAATTAAACCTATAGCTTTGAGAATGGTTCATCAAGTTTCAAAGGCATTAGATATTCCAGTAATGGGGCTTGGTGGAATTACCACATGGCAAGATGGAATTGAATTTATTATGGCAGGAGCTCAGACTATTCAAGTAGGAACAGCAACCTTTATGAAGCCAGATATTGCACTTGATATTATAGCTGGAATGGAAAAATACCTAGAAGACAATGGGTATGAGTCAATTGATGAGATTAGAGGGATAATATAATAGAGTATACAGAGCTAAAATAATTAAACGGGGAAGCTACATGCATTGACATAAGGGCTTCCTTTTTTAATAAAGAAAAAGATCAATATTTCTTTGACCAATTAAATAAGGACTATTAACTGAAGAGGTGTAAAGATTAATATTATATGATAATATAAAAAAGGCAAATGTCACTCAAATGTAATTTTGAAAAAATATAATTAACTCAAGGAGGTAAGATAATATGGAAATCTTAAAAGTAGAAAATTTGGTGAAAACCTATAATAACGGAAACCTTGAAGTTAAGGCTGTAGACAACACAAGCTTTGGAGTTAATAAGGGTGAATTTGTTGCAATTGTGGGGGCTAGTGGTTCAGGAAAGTCAACGCTTTTGCATTTAATTGGCGGGGTGGACAGGCCTACATCTGGAAAGGTATATATTGATGGAACAGATATTTATTCTTTAAATAAAGAGAAGTTAGCAATTTTTAGGAGAAGGCAGGTTGGACTAATATATCAATTCTTTAATTTGATTCCTATTCTCACTGTAAAAGAAAATATTAGTTTGCCAAAGGAACTAGATGGGAGAAAATCAGATAGAAAGTTTTTGAAAGAGTTAATAGATTTACTGGGGTTGAAGGAGAGAGAAAATCATTTACCAAATCAACTTTCTGGTGGAGAACAGCAAAGAACTTCTATCGGGAGAGCTTTAATTAACAGCCCTACATTGATTCTAGCAGATGAACCTACAGGAAATCTAGACTCAAAGAATAGTGCAGAGATTATGGAGTTTTTGAAGCTTGCAAACAAAAAATACGGACAAACTGTTGTTATGATAACTCACGATATAGAAATTGCTAGAGATGCAGATCGAATTATTACAATCGCTGATGGAAAAATAGTTGGAGATGAGGTAGCTTATGGACGTTCTAAATAAACTGGTGAGAAAAAACCTTGTAATGAATAAGCAAAGGACAGTAGTATCCATTATTGGTATAATTTTGTCTTGTGCACTGATTACGGCTTTACTTGGGCTTGTAACATCATTCACATCTTCGATGATAAAGATGTCTATAGAAAACTATGGGAATAGGCATGTTACGCTCTATGATGTACCAAGTGAAGAGCTGGAAAAAATTGGCCAGCACAAAAATGTAGAAAGTTATTACAAGGTATCTAATGATATAAGCACTACGAAAGAAGGAAAAACTATAGGAATAAACTATATAGATAAGGATGGCCTTAGTGATTTAGAAAATAGTCTCATTGAAGGAAAGGCTCCAAAAAATGAAAATGAAATTGTACTCGATTACTACTATGCAGATGAAAATTTCTTGTCTGTGGGAGATAAGATTCAAGTTAAAGCAGACGGCTCTTCTGAAGCAAAAGAATTTATAGTCACTGGGCTAGCAAAACAATTGGTTTTCTTAGGGATGCAAAGTGATTACAATTTCTACACTTACACAGATAAAAAAGCTGATAATTATAATATGCACATATTATATACAGAGCCTGAAACCTATGAAAAAACAACAGATGAAATACAAAGTTTTTCAGGTGCAGGAGGCTATGAATATGAGTACAATGAAGAGCTTCTTAAGTGGTCAGGGTATATGGCTGGTAGTGAAATAAAAACCGCGATTTATTCTATGGGGGTGATATTAGCATTCATTATTGTTGCAACATCAGTATTTTGCATAAGAAATTCTTTTGCCATATCGGTAAATGAAAAAATTAAAATGTATGGAATGCTTTCTAGTATTGGGGCAACACCTAAGCAGATTAAAAGGAATGTTCTAAAAGAAGGTATGTATCTTGGAATAATTGGAATCCCTCTTGGCATTTTAATTGGGATGATAGTACCATATTTTTTAGTTGAAATTATTAATAGTTCTATTACTAGTTTTGGCGCTAGTATTGAGCAATATTTTGAGCTGTTTTATAGTGTTTCGATTCCAGGAATTTTAATTTCAATACTCCTTTCTGTTGTAACCATATACTTTTCCTCTATAGGAAGCGCTAGGAGAGCTAGCAAAGTTTCAGAAATAGAAGCAATAAAAAATCAAGAAGAAATAAAGATTAAATCTAAAAAGCTTAATGCACCTAAGGTAATAGAAAAGTTATTTAATGTAGGAGGTGTAATTGCATATAAAAATATGAAGAGAAACAGGTCTAAATATAGAACTACAATTATTTCACTTATTGTGAGCATTGCTACCTTTGTTTCTATATCATACTTTGTGATAATCGGCTTTAATTCAGCTGAGGATGCTTTTAAAGAGGTGAAGTTTAGCATAGTTGTATCTTTAGATACAGATAAAACAGCAGATGAAGAAGTTAGAATATATGAAGAAGTAAGCCAGTTAAACTTTATTGAATCTTCATCTATTCATAAATCAAAAGAAGGTACCCTAGAGGAGGAGTACTTTCACAAAGGTGTGACAGAAGCTGCAAAAGAAGAGGCTGGAAAAGTTTACTTTATGAATGTTGGAAATGAAGAATACGAAAGGTTTTTAGAAGATGCAGGATTAAAAGTAGAAGAAGTAGATGGAAGAGGGATTTTAGTTAACAATGAATATAGTGTCATAGATACTGACGGGACAAGTAGACAGCAAGAAATTATAGGAGAAGATGAAACTGAAATAATGGCGTTAGGTGTAAACAGTGGTGAAAAAATCAAGCTAGACATTATAAGAAGCGATAAACTTCCAATGGGAGGAGAGAATTTTTATACTGAGAATAGTCCAGTTGTAATAGTTTCAGATGACATATATAATGATATTGAGGAGATTAATATACCTGTAAGCTTATATCTTGATTCAGATAATGAAAGAGAATTAATGAAAGAAATTGCAGCCTATGAAGAAGAAAATGGTGTGTCTTTTTTCACATTTAATATATCAGAATATATTGAAGGGCAGGAAAAAATGGTTATGCTAATCGCAATTTTCATGTATGGATTTATTTCAGTTATCATTCTAATTGGAATGACGAATATATTCAATACTATTACAACTAATATGAAACTTAGAGCGAGAGAGTTTGCAATATTAAGATCAATTGGTGTTACAAAGAAAGAATTCAACAATATGATTAGGCTAGAAAGTGCTTTTTATGGAATAAAATCTTTATTCTTTGGACTTACAATAGGGGTGCTGCTTTCGTACCTAATGTATAAAGCGTTGGTTAATGCAGCTGCCATGAACACTGAGACATTAGCTACTTTTGAAGTTCCCTGGATACCAATATTAATTTCAATAGTATTTGTATTTTTGATAGTGAATTTAATTATGAAATATTCGATGCATATAATTAATAAGCAAAATATTATTGAAACAATAAAAAACGAAAATATTTAAAATAGAAATCAGAGGGAAATATGAAAAAGATATTTTTAGTAGAAGATGATATAGGGATAGTTGAGGCGCTTGTTTTTGCATTAGAAAAAAAGTTCGAAGTGGAAGTTGCTACAACGAAAAAAGAGGCACTAGAGAAAATCAGAAAAAGCTCTATAGACTTTGACTTAGCTCTTTTGGATATTTCCCTTCCTGATGGAAATAGTTTAGAATTTTGCAAAGAAATAAATAGGCCAATAATATTTCTTACTGCAAAAGATGATGAAGAAACAATTATAAAGGGGTTAAGCCTAGGAGAAGAATATGTAACAAAACCTTTCAAAAGTAAGGTTTTAATTGCTAGAATAGAAAAAGTGCTTCAAAGGTATCAATCAGAGGAAATAGTTTATAAAGAATTAAGAATTAACAAGGAAGCAAATAAGGTTTATGTGGAAAGGGGGGAAGTCACTTTAACTGCTTTAGATTTTGAAATTCTACTCCTTCTATTTGAAAATATTGGAAGGACAATAACTAGAGAAAGGCTTATTGATTTAATACTTGATAGTACTGGAAATGTGGTGGAGGATAACACTTTAAGCGTATATGTGAAAAGGGTTAGAGATAAAATTGGACTTGATTACATTAAGACCATAAAGAGAGTAGGTTATATAGTTGAAAAATAATTTGATTGGAGCCGTCGTAATTATTGGGCTTGTCTTTATCATATCCTTTGTTAACTACTTAGTGTATAGTGACTTTTATAATGATAAAATACTAGCAATTGCAAATGAAGTGATTAAAGAAAATCCAGAGCTTACAACAGAAGAAGTGGCTGAGCTACTTAAAAATCCAAATGAGTCTGAGGTTAACTTGTTGGAAGCTTACGGATATACCACTAGTGAGGTTTTTCTTATAAATGGAGTAGAAAAGCGGTTGTATGTTAATATAGGTGTAAACAGTTTGATTGCTCTGATTACTTTTGGAATCATAGCTATTATAAACTATAAGAAGAAAAGTAAGCTAAATAGTCAGCTTGAATATTTGATTAGTTATCTTGAAGAAATTAACAAGGGAAACTATAATTTGAATTTAGACAGAACAAAAGAAGGGACTCTAGCAAAACTAGAGAATACAATTTTTAAGACTACAGTTATGTTAAAAGAGTATAATAGATACCTTGAAGAGGAAAGAAAAAGCCTGAAGAATAACCTAGCAGATATCTCTCATCAACTTAAAACACCGCTTACTTCTATAATTCTTATGGTAGAAAATATGGAAGAAAACCCAAATATGGATGCTAAGACTAAAGAAAAATATTTGAGCAGAATCAATGAAAAAAGCGAAAAAATTGAAGAACTAATAAATATATTACTAGTACTTTCAAGACTTGATGCGAGTGTTGTGGAGTTTAAAAAGGAAATGGTAAATATAAATTACTTGATTACAAAAATATCTAACAGCTTAAGCCATATGACAGCGAGAAAAAATGTAACAATTGATATCAAAGGAGATTTAGAAGTAGTTTACTTTTGCGATGAAAAGTGGCAAGAAGAAGCTTTGACTAATATATTAAAAAATGCCTTAGAACACTCCTTTGAAGGAGGAAAAATTGAAATTTCTATTTCCGAAAACAATTTTTATGTTGAAGTGAAAGTTAAAGATTATGGCAGTGGAATTAAAAAGGAAGATCTTGGAAAAATTTTTGAGAGGTTTTATAAAAGGACGGAATCTGAAGGATTTGGTATTGGATTGAACCTTGCAAAGGCAATTATAGAAAAAGAAAATGGAGAAATTTCTGTAAATTCAGAAGTTGGTGAATTTACAGAGTTTAAAATTAGATATGGGAAGATATAGTAGTAGAGAGAGCTTGTAATAATTGGTCGCTCTATTTTCGGTTTTCCACCTGCAACTCTCAATAAATTTTCTGTTTATTACTAAAAAAGAAAAAATATGTTATACTAAAGCATATTGATAATTCACAAATGTACATATGTGATAATATTGGGAGGAAAGGTTGAAAGTTATGAGATTAAAGAAGAAGAGTATTTCATTAGGGATTATTTTAACTTTACTGATTGGTTTAATATCCCTAACAACTATGATAGATACTACTTATGGTGCAAGTATGTATAGCCATAATATTGAAAGCAGTAATCTATATCTAAGAACAAGTAATGGAGTCACGCAGTACTCTACAGATAATATATCGTTTACAGATTACTCTGGGGGAGTTACTATTTCAGGTGCAACTAGCAGTAACACCATAAGAGTTCATGATGGCGAACATAATATTATATTAAATAATGTGAGTATTGATACTTCTAAGCTAAGCAAAACACCAGCGATAAATCTAGGAAACGCAGGAGAGACTGTAATAATACTTGAAGGTAATAATACTTTAAAGAGCGGGCATGACGCAGCAGGTGTGTTGGTTCCCCAAAACAATCTGGTAACATTTAAAGGAACTGGATCTTTAAATACTACAGGTGGTGACTTTTGGCCTGGAATTGGTAGAAATGGAAATGGAAAAATAAAAATTGAAAGTGGAAATATAGTATCCATTGGAGGTGCAAATGCAGCAGGTATTGGTGGCTCGTGGGGATTTAACGGTGGCTATATAGAAATTACAGGTGGTAACATTACAGCCACTGATGGAGGTGGCAACTCTAATGGCATTGGAGGTGGAAGAAATGGGAACCAATCTAGTGTTGCAAAGGGAGGCACCTTTATTACTTCTGGAAATCCTATAATTGATACAACTAGCATTACAGAACGTGGGAACCAAAGCAACTGGTCGGGAATAATATTTGAAGGTTCAAAAGGAACTGTTTATGGGGGCATAGTCTTAACTGAAAATCTAGAAATACCTAATGGAAAAAACCTAGAAATACCATCTGGTAATACTTTGGAAATTGCTACTGAAGCAAGTCTTGATGTTGATGTTAATAGTAACTTGACTAATAATGGAACATTGACTAATAATGGAACAGTTATTAATGGAGGTCTATTGACTAATAATGGAGTGATATCTAACGAGGGTACCATAACAAGTACTGGTAGTGTGGTAAATAATAATCAAATCCAAAATATAAATGGGACGATTGACAATAAAAACGGTGAATATAAAGGTGATACTCCAGAAGGAGGAACTTTTTATCCTACAGAGTATGCTATAGAAGTGAATGGAGGAAAGGCTAATTTACTAGTCGCAGCTGAAGGTACTGAAGTTACAGTATATTCGGACTCTATAGAAGGTAAGTACTTTCAAGAATGGATAGTAGAAGGAATTAATGGGATAGACACGGGACAGAGAACGGTAACCTTTACAATGCCAGCAAATGAAGTTTCTTTTGCTGGAGTCTATAAAGATATTAGTGTAATTTTTATAAATTCTTTAGGGGAACAAAATGTAGTTTATGGGGAAAACCTTTCAGGATTACCTTCAGAAGTTAATGTAATTTGTACAGACGGAGTTACGAGATTAATACCAGTTACATGGGACACATCTACATATACGGCTACAATTCCAGGAGAATACATTTTAAAGGGAGAACTATATTTACCAGATGTGGTAAGTAATCCAAATAACATTAAAGCTACTGTAAAGGTAGTTGTAGAAAAGCCAATTGAAGGTAATAATGTGGTGTATTACAAAAATGGAGTTAGTCAGGTCTTAAAATTTAGGGTAGATGGAAATATAGACGATGTAAAAGGATTATATTTGAATGGAAGTTTACTTGATAAAAATGACTATAGTATGAAGAGTGGATCTGTTATTTTTTCTGTAAATGCAGACCTGATGAAGTCATTATCCTTAGGGGAACAAGAATTTGTAGTTGTTTTTACAGAACACTCAGTAAAAGTTGGGGTTGAAATAGTTGAACCGGTCATAGCTCCTAGCACTGGTGATACTAGAGAACTGTTCATTTTTGGAATGATTGCAATTGCAATGCTAATTACCATGATAATGTGGATAGTAGCTAAACACATTGAAAGGCAAACTTAAAATGAATAGGCATAAAATTAAGGTCTTTAGCTTTATTTTTGTCCTTTGAGAGTTCTTTAGTATTGTATTCTCTTTTGTTATTAGCTTATTTTGACATTTTAAACCTAATAAGCCACCCTATACCAATCATTACAACCCAACTATTATAATAATTAGCTTTTTGCTAATTGCATCAATTGATAAGTTAAGTGCAACCTTTCCTTAATTGAAAACAAATAAAAAAACGCAAAAAAGGTGCAAAAATATTAATTTATCTAATTTTCCTCTTGAACTTGATCATAAAAAGTAGTATACTAATTTTCGATGATTTAAAGGAGGCAGGATTTGATATTAGTTACAAATATAAAATTAAAGAAATCAAACATGGCACTTGGCAGAGAATCCTTTGCGAAAGCCACTGGAATTAAGAAGTTGTTTTTAATTAAAGCAGCAACAATATTCCTTTTCTTTAAAAATGTTAACTATGCTATTCAAACTGTTTTTGACAAAATACATATAAAGGCTGAGGCCGTTAAACTAAATAAAATGGGTTTACAGATATAATTGTTTATATTTGTAGCCCATTTTTTTTGGGAAGGCTTAAGCTTGGAGTGCGGACCATTGAAAGGGTTCTAACATAGGTGGACCAAAGTAAAGTGGGTGGCAGCACTCATAAATAAGCGGAAATTAAAATATAAAAGGGGGATAAAAATGAGTAAAGTAATAATAGCGTTAGACTTCGCATCAGCAAAAGAAACTATGGATTTTCTAAACAAAATAAATGAAGAAAACTTATTTGTAAAATTAGGAATGGAAATATTTTATAAAGAAGGGCCTGAATTTGTGAAGGAAATTAAAAATTTAGGACATAAAGTTTTTCTTGATCTAAAGCTTCATGACATTCCAAATACTGTTGAAAAGGCTATGGAATCAGTAGGAGCTATCGGTGCAGATATGACAAACGTGCACTGTGCAGGTGGAATTAAAATGATGGCCGGAGGAAAAGCTGGGCTTGACAGAGCTTCTGCTAAGTTAGGCAAAGAAGCCATATTAATTGCAGTAACTCAGCTAACTTCAACAAGCAAAGAAACTATGAATAATGAAATAATGATACCTGGAGAAGTTGAAGATGTAGTAGTTGGGTATGCAAAAAACTGTAAAGCAGCAGGGCTAAATGGCGTGGTTTGCTCGCCTTTAGAGGTTAGAGCTATAAAGGAAGCTTGTGGAGAAGACTTTATTACAGTAACACCAGGAATTAGATTTGAAGACGGAAATAAGGGAGATCAAGTAAGAGTTACAACTCCTAAAATGGCAAGGGAACTTGGGTCAGACTATATTGTGGTAGGAAGACCTATTACTCAGGCTGAAAATCCAAGTGAAGCATATAAAAGATGTGTAAAGGAGTTTATGGGATAGATTTTAGACCTTTGCACAAAAAAAAGAAGATTTTAATTATAAATTGTAAAATAACTGCCAAGAGGCGAGAAAGAAGGAAAAAATGAAAAACACAATAGCAATTCAAACAGCAAAAGATTTACTAAGCATTGGAGCGGTATTTTTAAGACCAGATGAGCCATTCACATGGGCAAGCGGAATTAAAAGTCCTATTTACTGTGACAATAGATTAACCCTTTCTTTTCCTGAAATTAGAACAAGATTAGAAAATAATATTGCTAAAACTATTAAAGAAAATTTTCCGGAATGCCAAGTGTTGATGGGAACGAGTACAGCCGGCATTGCACACGCAGCAATTGCAGGTCACATAATGGGTCTTCCTATGGGATATGTAAGGTCTGGCTCAAAAAGCCATGGTAGAACTAATCAAATAGAAGGAAAATTAGAAAAAGGACAGAAAGTAGTAGTTGTAGAAGATTTAATCTCTACAGGAGGAAGCTGCATTCAAGTAGTAGAGGCTCTTAGAGAAGCAGGAGCAGAAGTTCTTGGGATTGTAAGCATCTTTACTTATGGAATGGCGGCAGCAGATGAAAAGCTAGGAGCGGCAAACGTAAAGAATATTAGCCTATCAAGTTTTGATGAGCTTTCAGAAGTGGCAGCAGATGAAGGTTACATTAAACCTGAAGACAAAGCTAGACTTATTAGTTTCAGAAACAATCCAAAAGATGAAAGCTGGATGAAATAAGAATTTCGAAAGCAAATGCTTTAGAGTCAAAATATGAAATAGATAATCGAAAAGCGCAAGGTTAAAGAATATAAGGAGGAGAGAAATGAGACATTTATTAGATATTGGTGATTACACTACGTCTGAAATTGATGAAATGATTGAAGTTGCAGAGGATATTGCAAAGAACCCTGATGATTATAGAGAAGTAGCAAAATATAAGAAACTTGGTTCGCTGTTTTTCGAACCAAGTACTAGAACTAGACTGAGTTTTGAAGCAGCAATGCTGGACCTTGGTGGTAGCGTAATTGGTTTTAGTGAAGCAACGTCTTCATCAGCTGCAAAGGGAGAGAGTGTAACTGATACAATCATCACGGTAGGTTGCTATGCGGACATTATTGCAATGCGTCACCCAAAAGAAGGGGCACCAATGTACGCAGCAAAGAGAGCAACTGTGCCTTTAATCAATGCTGGAGATGGAGGGCATAAACACCCAACTCAAACTCTTACGGACCTTCTTACAATAAAAAGAGAAATGGGTAAGCTAGATAACTTAACAATAGGATTATGTGGAGATTTGAAATTCGGAAGAACTGTACACTCTCTAATCAATGCTATGTGTAGATATACAAATATTAAGTTTGTATTAATAGCACCTGAAGAATTAAGAGTTCCAGACTATATAAAACAAGATGTATTAGCAAAAAGTGGTTGTGAATGGGTAGAAACAGAGGATATGGAAAAATATATGCCAGAGCTAGATATCCTATACATGACAAGGGTTCAAAAAGAAAGATTCTTTAATGAGGATGATTACGTAAGGTTGAAAGATACTTTTATTCTTGATATGGAAAAGCTTGAAACTGCAAAAGAGTCAATGAGAATTCTTCATCCACTACCAAGAGTAAACGAAATAGCTGTTGAAGTAGATGACGACCCTAGGGCTTGCTACTTCCCACAAGTGCTAAATGGAAAATACATTAGAATGGCGTTAATTATGAGTTTGTTAGGTTTAAAAAAATAGGAGGTAGATGATGAGATTAGATGGAGTAAATAATGGAATAGTACTAGATCATATTAAAGCAGGAACTTCTATGAGAATTTATGACTTGCTACAGCTTGAAAAATTAGACTGCACTGTAGCAATTATGAAAAATGTTGCATCGGAAAAAATGGGCAAAAAAGATATTATTAAAATAGATACAGACCTAGATTTAAACATGGATGCACTAGGGTTTATTGATGACCGAATTACTGTTAACGTTGTTAAAAATGGGGGGCTAAAAAACAAAGTGAAATTAAGCCTACCAGAGGAATTAACAGGAGTAATTAAATGCAAAAACCCAAGATGCATATCTTCTATAGAGCAAGGAATGGTGCACTCATTCAAATTAGTAGATAGGGAAAAGAAAATTTACAGATGCTCGTACTGCGATGGAACATATAAGCAAGACTGGACCAAAAGATAAATAGAAAAAATTGAGAAAAGCCTCTGTGCAAGTTAGCATAAGGGGCTTTTTTTATGAGAATAGGGCGTTTTGACCTTGTGAATTCTTGCACAAACTGTGAAAAAAATATATAATTAATTTATTGATTAGAAGGAGGCAATATGCACGAATATCCAATAACTCAGCAGATAATTAAGATTGCTGAAAAGCACTGCGTAGATGCAGGTGCAGAAAAGGTAAAGAATATTGATCTTGTAGTAGGAGACTATTCTGGATTTGTAGGTGAATCAATTCATATGTACTTTGACATTATTGCAAAAGATACTCTTTGTGAAGGTGCTAAAATTAATATTATTAGGGTAAAGCCAAAACTAGAATGCAGGGATTGCGGTGAATTTTTTTACAAAAAACCATTGTCATTTGAATGTGAGTTCTGTGGTGGAGAAGGTGGACCTTCCGAAATTGGCAAAGAATTTTACATAGAAACTATAGATGTAGAGTAATAAAACTTCAAAGTTGGCTTAAAAAGAGAGGAATAGAATAATGCATGATGTAAGAAAAATTAATGTAATGGAAGGTATTTTAGACGAAAACGATCACATTGCAGAGCATATAAATGAAAATTTAGAAAAAAAGGGGATTTTAGTAGTTAATGAAATGGGAGCACCTGGTGTTGGAAAGACTACGACTCTAAAAAATTTAATTAAGGGTTTAGAAAAGGATGGAGGAATAAAATCTTATGTGATTGAAGGGGATATAGAGTCTGACATTGATACTCAAGACCTAAATTCAATGGGTATTGAAACTTTCCAAATCAATACATATGGAGCTTGCCATCTTGATGCTCCTATGATAGACCATATGATAAGTCATATGGATATAAAAGATAAAGGTGTGATGTTCATTGAAAATATAGGAAACTTAGTATGCCCAGCAGAATTTAGCATTGGGGAACATGTTAAAATGCTTATTTCTACTGTAACTGAAGGAAGTGATAAGCCTTATAAATACCCATTGGCTTTCGAAAAAGCGGATGTAATTGTATTAAATAAAGTAGATTTAATACCGTATTTGAATTTTGATGAAGACTTTTTTATGAAAGGAATTAGAGCACTAAATAAGGATGTACCTGTTTTTAAAGTATCTGGCACAACTGGTGAGGGCTTTGAAGAACTAACAAAATGGTTTATAGAAAAATATAACTCGGTACAGTAGCATATAAAATGAATCAAAAGGTAACTGAAGAAATTAAAATTTGGGGAATAGTTCAAGGTGTTGGTTTTAGACCTATGGTTGCTAAGGTAGCAAGTGAATTAAACTTGGCTGGCTATGTGAAAAACATGGGTGGCCTTGTTTCTATTAAAGTTAGTGCGGAAAAAAGAAAAATAGATGAGTTTGTACAAAGAGTAGAAAAAAATGTGAAGGCGCCAGCTGAGATTCTTCATCTCACAAGAGAGGTGGTCGAATGTGCAAATTTTAAAGAATTTAGAATAGATGAAAGTTCTTGCCTTAATTCAGATCTAAACTCAGAAATAGCTATGATTCCATCTGATATTGCAACCTGTGAGAAATGCATGGAGGAACTTAGGGACAAAAGCAACCCAAGACACAGACATCCCTTTGTTAGCTGCATGCTTTGCGGGCCTAGGTATACAATAATAAATAATCTTCCATATGATAGAGAAAGAACTACCATGAAGGATTTCCCAATGTGTCCTAAGTGTAACAAAGAATATACAGATATTAATGATAGAAGATACCATGCACAAACCATTTCTTGTATGGATTGTGGACCTATACTGCTCATGAAGAGTAGAGGGAAGCAAAATATTAGTAATGCTGGAGAAGAAGATGCAAGCGGTCTGCTTAAAGGTAGCACGAGAGAAAAATCTGATGAAATTATAACGAATGCAGCCAATTCCATTTTAGATGGAGGGATAATTGCTTTTAAAGCAGTAGGTGGATACAATTTAGTTTGTGATAGCACGAATGAAGAAGCTATTTCAAAGTTAAGAGAGATTAAAGGCAGAGAAAATAAACCTTTTGCTATTATGTACCCTTCAATTGCTGCAATAAAAAAAGAAAACTATGTAGACCAAGTTGAGGAAAAACTTCTCACCTCTAAAGCAAGGCCTATTGTTCTACTTGAGAATAAGGAGAGTAGTGTTCATATTGGTGCTTTTTTACCTAGCTTTGCTGCACAAAATTTGCTCATTGAAGAAGTAGGGAAACCTTTAATTTTTACTAGCTGCAATATATCTTCGCAGCCAATAATTACTGATGATAGCGAAATGGAAGTTTTTTTTGAAAAAGAAAAACTAATTGAATATATAGTATATAATGAAAGAAGAATTCTTACACCTATTGATGACTCAGTGATGAGGGTAATCGATGGAAAACCCCAGGTCATTAGAAGGGCTAAAGGGTACACCCCTATTCCTATTTTTATAAATGAAAATAGTGGGGAAGAAGTTTTAGCGGTTGGTGGAGATTTGAAAAATTCTTTTACTTTGACAAAAGGAGGCTTCGCTTATGTTAGCCAATTCTTTGGGGATGTTGAAGAAGAAAGAAGCGGAAGACTTTTTTTAGAAAGTGATAAGAGGTTAGAGAGTTTTTTTGATATTAACCCTAACCAGGTGCTTTGTGATAAGCACCCTAAATATTGGACTAGCATAGAAGCTAGAAATATGGCTAAAGAAAGAGGGGTTACGCTAAAAGAAATTCAGCACCATCATAGCCACATTGGTAGTGTGATGGCGGAACATGGAGAAAAAGGACCTGTTATTGGAATTGCATTGGATGGAACAGGCTATGGAGATGATGATAATATTTGGGGCGGAGAAATTTTGCTTTGTGAAGGGCCAAACTACAAAAGGCTTTCTCACCTTAAATATATTGAGCTTTTAGGAGGCAATTTAGGGGCGAAGGAAGCTTATAGGCCAGCTTTAAGTTACATGGAAGGCTGGATAGATAAGGTAGATAATGTTGTCCGGTGCTATGATGAAGGTCACAACAGCAAAGAATGCGAAGAGTTTACAGTTGATATAAAGGAAATAGTAGACTACTCTTTAAAAAATAGAACATTGGAAAAGTATGCTAATGTTGAGACTTTAAAAATTGCTTCGGCTGGAATTAGACATAGAATAAATACGACAGCCAGTTCAAGTATGGGACGACTTTTTGACGGAGTTTCAGCTATGCTTGGAATTTGCGGAGAAAATGACTATGAAGGGCGATGTGCTATGGAACTTGAAGACCTAGCGAGAGCTTACCTAAGAGGTAAAACAACTGAGGAAAATGCATGGCTTGCTTTTAAATTTCACAAAGAAGTGGCTGCTACAGTGTGTCGTGAAGCTATCAAAGCTAGAGAAAAATTTGGTGTAGACAAGGTTGCGTTGTCAGGTGGTGTGTTCCAAAATAAAATTTTAATGGAGGAAAGTCTAAAGCTCCTTAGAGGTGAAGGGTTTAAGGTGCTTTATAATATAAGTGTTAGCCCCAATGATGGGGGGATAAGCTTAGGGCAGGCATATTTAGCTATTGTGGATAACAGGTAGCTGTTTGAATGTAAAGGCTAAAAATTGGAGTGTACCCTTAAAGGTTAGAGAATAAATAGAAGATATAGTGTATTAGAGAGTAAATAGAGAAGATAGGTAAGTGGAGGTAAATATGTGTATAGCGATGCCAGGAAGAATAGTATCTGTGGAAGGCAACATGGCGAAAGCAGACTTTAATGGAAATGTTGTAGATGTTAATACGGGGTTAATTGAAGCTAAGGTGGGTCAGTATGTGTTGGTTCATGCGGGATGTGCCCTTGAAGTGATGGAAAAGGAAAGAGCAGAAGAGCTAATTGAGATTTTTAAAGATATTGAAGAAATTGGAGCGGGAATGTAGCGCATCATGGAACAGATTAATATAGAAAAAATCATCAAATACTTAAGTGAATATGACGGTGAAACATTGTCTTTGATGGAAGTTTGTGGTACACACACTGCCGCTATTTTTAAGGGGGGGATTAGGGACTTGATTTCTCCAAAAATCAAACTGATTTCAGGGCCAGGATGTCCTGTTTGTGTTACACCTACTGAATATATTGACAAGTGTATTGAATTTGCAAATAGAGAAAAACATATACTCTTAACCTTTGGTGATATGCTAAAGGTACCTGGTAGTAAAGGTAATCTTAGTAGAGCAAAGGGAGAGGGAGCTTCTGTTGAAATCATGTATTCTCCATTTGAGGGTATAAAAAAGGCTGAAGAAAACAAAGATGTAACTTATGTGATTGCTGGAGTTGGATTTGAAACTACAGCACCAATATACGGTCTTGTTGTAAAGGAAGCGGAGGCAAGAGGCCTTGAAAACCTTAAAATATTAACAGCCCTTAAAACTATTGAAAAGCCCTTAAGATGGATTTGCGAAAACACTAGAGGGGACTATAGGATTGACGGATTTATTTGCCCGGGGCATGTGAGTACGATTATTGGCAGTAAATTTTATGATGTTCTTGCAAAGGAATACAAAAAGCCTTTTGTTGTTGCTGGCTTTTCAGAAGAGCATATTTTAGCTGCTATTTACAGTATCGTTAGGCAAATCGAAGACGGTAGGTTTGAAGCTGTAAATTTATATAAGAATGCTGTGCAAGATTTAGGAAACTTAAAGGCTCAGGCTGTTCTTGACGAGGTGTATAAACTTGGAAATGCTACTTGGAGAGGAATGGGAGCAATCGAGGACTCTGGACTTTATCTTAAGACGGAGTTTGAAAAGTTTGACGGTGGAAGTTTCGCGCTCGATAAGGATGAGAAACTAAGTGAAGGCTGCCTTTGTAAGGAAGTTATTATTGGAAAAATAACACCGGAGGAGTGCCCTATGTTTAGAAAGGTTTGCACGCCCCTTAATCCGATGGGGCCTTGTATGGTCTCCGAAGAGGGAGCCTGCGGTATATGGTACAGAAACTAGGAGGAAAAATGAAAATTGAAATGGCTCATGGAAGTGGAGGAAAGGCATCAGCAAAGCTAATGGAAGATGTTTTTGCCAAGCACTTTACAAATGAAATACTTGACAAAATGGAGGATGGTGCTTTACTTAATGTGTCTGAACAGATAGTTTGTTCTACTGACTCTTTTGTGGTTGACCCTATAATTTTTCCTGGTGGTGACATTGGAAAACTGGCAGTATGCGGAACTGTAAATGACCTCTTGATGATGGGATCAAAACCTAAATATCTTACCTGTGGTTTTGTTCTAGAAACTGGGCTTGAAGTTGAAGTTTTAGAGAAAATTGTATCTAGCATGGCTGAGACTGCAAAGGAAGCGGGTGTAGTTTTTGTTGCAGGCGATACAAAAGTTGTGGAAGGTAAAGGGGGGTTAATTGTAAATGTTACAGGGATTGGCACCTTTGTAAAGGAAAAAGGGAATAGAAACATCAGTGTTTCCAACTGTGAGACAGGAGATATAGTTATTCTATCAGGAACCTTAGGAGATCATCACGCAGCTATTTTAAGTGCAAGGATGAATATAGAAAATGAAATTATAAGTGATTGTGCTGTACTTTCAGATATTACAAATAGCCTTTTAGATAATGGTATTAATGTTAAAGCAATGAGGGATGTTACAAGAGGAGGGCTTGGGACCATACTAAACGAGGTTGCTAGTTCATCGGACTGCGGGATAATTATAGACGAAGAAAGTCTTCCTGTAGCTGGAGCTGTCCAAGGATTTGCGGATATACTAGGACTAGACCCACTATATATGGGTAATGAAGGTAAGATGATAGCGATTGTCTCAGAAGAAGATGGAACTAAAGCTTTAGAACTGATGAAAAAAACAAAAAATGGAGTCAATGCAAAGATAATTGGTGGTATAATAGAAGGAAATAAAACAGAGGCAAAGGTCAGAATTAAAACTAGGCTTGGTGCAAAGAGAACGGTAGATGTTCTTGTAGGTGAGGGACTTCCAAGGATTTGTTAAAGGAGGTAAAGTTGTGGTAATCAATGATTTAAACTATGAACAATTTATTGATTTAATAGATAATTTACACGATGAAATTAACATATGGGATAGTGAATTCAAATTGCTATATATAAACAAAGCTTGTGAAAGGCATTATGGTGTTCCAAAAGAAAAGATGATAGGTAAAAATTACTTTGATTTGATGGGAGAAAAAGCATGGTACCCAGCGCTATTGCCCCATGTATATAAAGAAAAAGTACCTTTAATGAAAAAGCAGTTAACCCAGCTGGGAGGAACCATAGAAAGCATTACTGTTCCAATTATGGACGAAGAGGGTAATCTTAAGTATGTAATATCTAGCGTCCGAGATGAATCTTCTGTAAGGGAGTATGAGCTTAATACTAGAATAGAAGAGTTAGGGAAAAAAGAGTTTGATGAAAAGTACATCTTACAAAATACAATTGTTTATAAAAGCCAAATGATGAAGGATACTATGGAACTTGCAGACAAGTTATGTGATGTTGACTCGCCTGTTGTTTTGCTAGGTGAAACCGGTGTGGGGAAATCCCTACTTGCGAGAGAAATGCATCAGGAGAGTAATAGATCTAAGAGCCCCTTTATTACTGTAAATTGTGGTGCTATACCAAGTGAGTTAATGGAATCTGAGTTTTTTGGGTATGAAGAGGGGGCCTTTACAGGGGCGAAGAAAGCTGGAAAAAAAGGATTCTTTCAAATTGCAGATGGAGGAACCTTGTTACTTGATGAGGTGTCAGAACTTCCTTATACCTTACAAACAAAACTACTTCATGCTATTCAAGAAAAAGAGATTATGCCAGTTGGTGCTACTGAAAGCATTAAAGTGGATGTGAAGATAATAGCAGCGACAAATAAAGATTTAAAAACTTTAGCAGAAGAAGGAAAATACAGGGAAGACTTATACTATAGGCTAAGTGTGTTTGAAATATTTATTCCACCACTAAGAGAAAGACCGAAAGACATTGAAATTTTAGCATATTATTATTTGAACAAGTTTAATGAAAAATATGATAAAGTGCATACTTTTTCGAAAGAAACAATAGATGTGTTTAAAAACTACTCGTGGAAAGGGAATATTAGAGAACTTTCCCATTTAATTGAAAGGCTTGTAGTAACAATAGCTAATGCAGAAATAAAATCATATCATTTGCCCGGACATTTATTTGAATTAAAAGAAGATGCTATTGTCGTGAATAGTAATGAGAAATCTATGGTTTCTCAAGAAGGTAGTGAAAATAAAAATGGAAATAATTTTGAATTTTTTGAAGACAAAACCTATGAAGATATGATAGAATTATATAAAAGAGAGATAATAGTTAAAACCTATGAAAAATATAGAAGTTCACGTAAAGTTTCAGAAAAACTTGGTATTAGTCAATCGAAGGCTTCTAGATTAATAAGAAAATATATTGACCAAGAGTAGAGCTACAATTTTTAAACAACGCGAGTCAAAAACGACGAAAATGAGTTAATTTTGACTCAAATTCGTCGTTTTTTATATTTCGTATTAGTGACTATTATATAAATATATTAAAACTCTAATGAAAATGAAGTTGGCACGATGTTTGCGTAATAGGTATAGTGGTAAATATAAAGTAAGTCAACTTTTTAAAATTGATTAAGGTAATAATTAATAATAAAAGCGAACAGTTGATTTTAGATAATATAACAGTTTTTACATATGCGGAACAAAAGGAGGCATAATATGACAGGCTGGAACGGATTTAAAGGTAATCTTTGGAAGCAAGAGATTAATGTAAGAGATTTTATCCAAGAAAACTACACTCCATATGAAGGAGACGAGTCATTTTTGGAAGGGCCAACTGAGGCAACAAAAAAATTAAATGAAAAAGTCCAAGAAGGATTTAAAAAAGAAAGAGAAAATGGCGGAGTGTATGATGTGGATACAGAAACTGCATCTACAATAACATCCCATGCGCCAGGATACATCGACAAAGATCTAGAAAAAATTGTAGGTATTCAAACTGATGAAATGTTAAAAAGAGCTGTTTTTCCAAGGACAGGAATGAAGGTAGTTAGAAGGGCTCTAGAGTACTATGGTTATGAAGTAGATGAAACAATGAATGATATCTACACTAAGCACAGAAAAACTCACCAAGAGGGGGTACTGTCTGCATATACACCGGAAATAAACAAAGCACGCGCGGCTGGACTGATTACAGGATTACCTGATAACTACAGCAGAGGTAGACACATTGGAGATTTCCGTAGAATTGCACTTTACGGGCTAGAAAGACTGATCCAAGAAAAAGAAGCAGAATTTAAACTATTAGAACCTGGTGAAATGCTAAATGATACTATGCAATTGAGAGAGGAACTAACTGAGCAGATTGAGTCATTAGTAGAATTTGGTGAAATGTGCAAAAGCTATGGATTTGATATCTCAAAACCAGCAAGCACAGCAAAAGAAGCAATACAATATATATACTTTGGATTACTTGCGGCTACAAAGCAAAATGATGGTGTAACAAGTTCACTAGGTAGAGCGTCTACTTTTATAGATATCTACATTGAAAGAGATCTCAAAGCAGGGGTAATTACAGAACAGGAAGCTCAAGAACTAATTGACCATTTTATTATGAAGATTAGGATTATTAGATTCTTAAGAACTCCAGAACATAACGAGTTATTCTCGGGAGACCCAACATGGGTAACAGAATCAATTGGTGGGTTTGGACTAGATGGAAGAACGCTAGTAACAAAAACCTCTTTTAGATTCCTACATACACAATATAACTTAGGCATAGGGCCAGAACCAAACCTAACAATACTATGGTCAGAAAGATTACCAGCAGCATGGAAAAAGTACTGCACAAAGCTAACAGTAGAAACATCTTCGATTCAATATGAAAATGATGATTTGATGAGACCAGACTTTGGTGATGATTATGCTATTTCAGGTTGTGTAGGAGCATTAGAACTAGGAAAATCAACTCAGTACTTTGGAGCGAGAGTAAACTTGCCAAAAGCATTATTATATGCAATTAACGGGGGAATAGACGAGATTACAGGAATTCAAGTAGGACCAAAATCTCAACCGATTACATCAGAGTATCTAGATTATGATGAAGTAATGGAAAAATTCCTAGACATACAAAAATGGTTAATTGGAAACTATGTACAAGCAGTAAATATTATTCACTACATGCATGATAAATATGCGTATGAATCATTCCAAATGTCTTTACATGACTTAATAATTAAGAGATACGAAATATTTGGAATTGCGGGACTGTCAATTGTAGTTGACTCCTTAACAGCGATTAAAAATGCAAAAGTAAAAGTAATTAGAAACAAAGAGGGAATTGCAGTGGACTTTGAAATCGAAGGTAGCTACGTACCATTTGGTAATAATGAACCTGAAACTGATGCTATGGCAGTCAAAGTTACAAGAGATTTCTTTAACTTTGTTAAGAGTCACATTATGTATAGAAACTCAATCCCGACAATGTCAATTTTAACAATTACATCAAATGTAGTTTATGGCAAGAAAACAGGGGTAACTCCTTGTGGCAGAAAAGCAGGACAACCATTCTCTCCAGGAGTAAATCCGATGAATGGTAGGGATACAAATGGCTCGATTGCATCACTTGCATCAGTAAGCAATATTCCTTTCACATGTGCATCAGATGGAATTTCATATACATTTGCAATTACACCTGGAGCACTAGGAAAAACAATAGATGAAAAGAAAGATAATCTATCGACGTTATTAGATGGTTATTTCACACCAACTGGTGGACAACATCTAAACGTAAATGTATTTGATAGACAACTACTATTAGATGCAATGGAACGTCCAGAAGAATATCCTCAACTTACAATTAGAGTTTCTGGATATGCAGTTAACTTTTCTAAGTTAACCAGAGAACAACAATTGGATGTAATATCAAGAACAATAAATGAGGTTAGATAGAACGATTAATGAGCTTAGCTAATAAAGAAACTGTAAAGGGAAGAATTCATTCCTTTGAAAGCTTTGGCACGGTAGATGGCCAAGGGGTAAGATATGTCACCTTCATGCAAGGTTGCCATTTCAATTGCCTATACTGCCACAACCCAGATACAATAGAAGTGAATTCTGGCAACTATCAACTGACAGCTGAAGAATTGATACAAAGAGTCAGACCTTTAAAAGGTTATTACAGAAAAGGTGGAGTAACAGTTTCAGGTGGAGAACCACTGTTACAAGCACAATTTATAAAAGAATATTTTGAAAAATGCAAAGAAGAAGGGCTGCACACTGCTGTTGATACAGCAGGAGTGCCCCTAACTGATACAGTAAAGGCTGTGCTAGAAAATACTGATATGGTAATGTTAGATATTAAATGCACAGATGAAGATGTTCACGAAAAATTAACGGGGCATCTGTTAAATAATACTTGGGCTTTTGCAAAGTACTTGGAAGAAAAAAATATTAGAACTTGGATAAGACATGTACTTGTTCCTGGAATCACAGATAAAGATGAGTTGCTAGAACAATTAGGTGAAAAAGTATCCAAGATGAAAAATGTTGAACTAGTTGAGTTGTTGCCATTTCATAAATTAGGGCTACCTAAATATGAGATGCTTGGAAGGGAATACCCTTTAAAGGATACCGAGACTCCGACTAAGGAGCGTGTCGAAAACGCTAAAAGCATTTTAAGAAAACATGGTTTAAAAGTAAAATAGTTACTTTTATATATAAGCATCACAGTTATTAAAGAAAGGAGAGCGTGGTAAGCTTGTGTACAGAAAACGTATACAAAGTACATCATGCAAGATGACACAATGGGAAATAATATTAAGTCTATTGAGTTTATCAAACTTGACATTCCGGCATCAGGTTGGAGTGAAAACACAAACATCGTAAAAGTTACTGACGAAAACGGCAACTTTGGTATTGGAGAAGCTGACGGTCCTCCAGGAGTAGTTCATGCATATGCGAACTTAGAAACAGAGCATTTTCAGCTAACTAATATTTGCGAAAGCGCTATTGGTAGAGATCCTATGGAATTTAAAGCTATATGGGATGAAATGTACGAAAAAAGCATTTGGATTGGAGCTAGAGGTATTGGTCAATTTGCAATGTCAGGGATTGACATGGCACTATATGACCTTGCAGGAAAGCAACATAATCTACCAGTATACAAGCTACTAGGTGGAAAGTACAGAGAAAAAGTATCGCCTTACTTTACTCTTTACCCATCACACAACTTAGAGAACCCGACAATGAATGATTATTTCAAAATGTATGAACCTTTATGTGAAATAGCTAATGAAAAAGGATGTAAGGCAGTAAAAATTTGTCTATCGCCAGGGCTTATTTCGCTACATGATGACCATAAAGTTGTTGAGTACTATAAGACTATTAAAGAAATGCTAAATCCAGAGACTAAAGTAATTGCTGAATTCCTATACAGATGGAGAGACTGGCAAGCTGCTAGATGGACTCTAAACAAAATGGAAGATGCAGGAGTTGATCTTTACCTTGGAGAAGCGGTTCTTCAACATGATGACTTAGAAGGACATAGAAAGCTTGCTGACACAGTAAACACAAGAATTGGTGCATGTGAAATGATGACAAGTCACTATGAAATTCAAGAGTGGTTAAAAACAACAAACATTTCAGCTATTCAACTTGACCCTAACAGAGCGGGTGGGTTAACAGCACTAATGAGAATTCAAGAAATGTGCGACAACTATGGTGTGCAACTAATGCCACATGGATGGGCGTCTGGAATTACTCTTGCTGCAGCAAGACATTTCGGTATTGCAAGTAGAACAACTATGTACCCAGAATACTTACACAAGTGCTTCTGGCCTGGAGATCTAGTTAATAAAGTTACACTAAACGATCCTGAAATCATTGATGGTGAATTAGAAATAACAGAAACACCAGGACTAGGTATGGAACTGAATTATGACTTTATTAAGGAAAAGACAGGCAAAGATCTAAGGACTTGCTAATTAAGAAAGGGCAAAAAAATGACTAACGGAAACAATGTAGCAAAAAAATCTATAAGTTTTGTGACAGTTGGCATTGTACTAGCGGCAGTAGTGGCGCTAGGTGCATGGCTAATTTTGACACCAGAATCAGCAGTAGAAACTATTAGAGGAGTGCAAAGCACAACAGGACAAGCGTTATCACCATTCTATTTATGGTTAGGATTCGCATCAGTAATTTATATTCTTTATTTTTCATTCTCAAAATACGGACACATTAGATTCGGAAACGGAAAACCAGAATTCAAAAACTTTACATGGCTAGTAATGATGTTCTGTGCTGGTATGGGATCTAGTATGATGTACTGGGCTATTGTAGAGCCATTAAGCTATTTAACAGGGCCTCCACTAGGAATTGAACCGATGAGCTCAGAAGCGTTCACTATGGCTAACACATATGGTATGTTCCACTGGACAATTACAGCTTGGGCACTATTTGCAGTAGGAGCTATTCCAATGGCTTACAGATTCTATATTCTAAAAAAACCAGGACTATCTCTAGCGTTAGCTTGTGAAGGAGTTCTAGGAAACTTAGTTTATGGACCTCTTGGTAAATTTATTGAAATCGTAGTAGTATTTGGTATTCTTGGTGGACATGGTACAACACTTGTACTAGGTATCCCAATGATCCAAAATAACGTAGCTAACCTATTTGGAGTACCAGATGAACTTGCAACAGGTATGATTCTTATCGCAATTGTAACAGCATTATTTATGGCAAGCTCATGGCTTGGTCTAGATAAAGGTATGAGTAAGCTTTCAAACATGAACGCTTATGCGGCTATTGCTTTAGCAGTATACTTCCTAGCAGTAGGACCAACTTTATTCCAACTTAACTTATTTACAGAAAACATTGGATACATGGCTTCAAACTTTATCGAAATGAGTCTATGGACAGATGCTATTGATCAAGGTGGATTCCCATCGGCTTGGACATCATTCTACTGGGCATGGTGGCTAGCTCTAGGTCCTTGGATGTGGATTTTCACAACTAGAATCTCAAGAGGTAGAACCCTTAAAGAAGTAATGATCGGTATGGTTGCAGCAGGTAGTGCTGGATGTATGCTATACTTCGGTTCACTTGGTGGATACGCACTAGATATGCAACTAACAGGAGCGATGGACTTAGTAGGAACAATGGCAGACAAAGGAGCTCCAGCTGTAATTTCAGAAGTAGTTCTAACACTACCACTTGGAGAAATCATCCTAGCTATATGGGCAGTAATTGCTATCATATTCCTAGCAACAACACTAGACTCTTCATCGTATACACTAGCTGCAACAACAACAATTGGTCTAAAAGAAGGTGAAAACCCAGCAAGACTATACAAACTATTCTGGGCGATCCTTCTAGCTGCTACACCATGCACACTTCTATTTGCGGGTGCAGACCTAGGTGCTTTCCAAGCGATGGCAACTATGACAGCTATGCCAATTGCAGTATTTACAATTATTGCTTTAATTGGTGGAGCTAAGTGGATCTTTAGAGATTACAAACACTTAACTAAAGAGCAAATTATTGCTCAAGAAGATGCTAAAATCGATATGGAAGTTGAAGTAATTAAAAACTAGTAGTTAATTGAGGTAGTGATATGAAATATTTGCATTATGGAATTCCATCAAAAGAAAAACTAGAGGGAAAAGAGTATACGTATGTAGCTCCAATTAAACTATTTGTAACAAATGGTAATGATCATGAGTTAACGTTACAGTACACATGTGCTGAAGAAGACTCACCTCTTCCAGAGATTGTTAGAACACAACCGCACCTTTGTATGGAGGTTGATAGCATGAGTGAGGCAATGAAACTCTATGATGAAGTAGTTTTTCCACCTACAAAGATAAATGAAGTGCTAACTCTAGCGTTTGCAACAAAGGATGGTGTACTTTTTGAACTGATGGAGTTTAAAAAATAATAACAAAATAAAAGCGAGTTAGATTTGATATGTGCCCTGTCATTTAGATGGGGCATATATTAAGTAATTAAAGGCTTGCATGTGAACGTGTATCAAACCTATAAACAAACAAACGAGAATCGCTACTACGAGAAAACATTATAATGATTTTTGAAGATAAGCGGAAATAAAGAGATCTTGGGGCCACTCTCCCAAGGTCTCTTTTTATTGAATTAAGGCGTGGTTGCTGAGAGGGGAATATTAAAAGCTCAACATAGTAATGTGCAGTTGTTATGAAGATGCTATGCAAGGTATAATAAAATAGAAAGTTTTAAAGAAAGAAGGATTAGGAATGAAGAAAATTATTTTGGCAAGTAAGTCCCCTAGAAGAAAGGCTATGATGGCTGATGCAGGCTTTGAGTTTGAAACAATAAGTGCCGATATCGATGAAACTATTAATGTAGAGTTAGACTTAGAAGAGGAAATAGTAAGGTTAGCTAAAGAAAAGGTTGCGGCAGTGAAAGCTCTAACAAATGATGAAAAAGCAATTATAGTTGGTGCAGACACCTTAGTAGAAGTTGGCGGAGAGGTTCTGGGTAAGCCTGAAAATGCAGATATGGCTAAAGAGATGTTAAAAAAACTAAGCGGCGCTACGCATAGGGTTTTAACAGGGGTATCTATATATAATAATGGCGACTTTTTAGAATGGTGCGAAGTTTCAAAAGTAAAATTTAAAGTGCTGAGCAATGAGGAAATAGAGGAATATATCTTAACGGGTGAATGTATGGATAAGGCAGGAGCTTATGGGATACAGGATAAGGAAGATCAATTTGTAGTAGAAATAGAAGGTGACTATAATTCCATCGTCGGTATGCCTATAAGTAAAGTTAAAAGAAAATTAGATAAAATGCTATAAAATAGTATTAAAGCTACTGAGAATTCAAAACAAAAAGAATACACACGGCATAGTGTTATAAATAATAGCGAAATATCGTTGGAAATTAGGAAATGTATCCTCGAGTAAAGCGCAAAATTAAATATTTTTTTTTTAAAATAAATATTGCATTCCTATTAAAATTAAGGTATACTGATAAAGCTTGTCAATAGGCGAAGAGGTTGAAAGTTGCTGAGCTATCAGGTAATTTCAACTGAGAATTGTCCTCGCAAGACGAGGGCGAAGGGCCGAATCTTATTTTGTTGTGTAGGAGACAAGGAAACGCACGGTATAGTGTGGTTGAAAACCAAAAGGCTGAAAACCATTACAAAATGAGGGTACACGAGCCCTGTACGGGAATAGCGAAAACAGTACAAAATTTTTTAAAGGAGGCAAAAATGAGCGAATTGCAAAAAATCAGAATCAAACTTAAAGCGTTT
>CAYJFM010000018.1:18603-42127 GCA_964369805.1 uncultured Oscillospiraceae bacterium | reverse complement strand
ATTTACATTGTCGGCTAAATATTTCTCTTCTAGTTCTAAAAAGAAATTCCCCTCTTCATTTACTAAATCTAGAAACTCTTTATTGATTTCATCCATTAGCTTACTTTTATCTTTACTAGTTACTAGATATAAATTATACACCCCTAGGTTTAAAGCATTATACATATTTTTAGAAGCTTTAGTTACACTATAAGCTAGATAATAGTCTGCTTCTAGGCCCATATAAGACGAAATGTCACCATAAACATAATTTACAGAAATATTATTATTTTCACAATACTCATTAAGCTTATTTTCTACAAAATTCCCTTTATAACTTGCTACCGTTTTTCCATCTAGTTCCTTAGGGTCGTCATATGGTTGCTCTGGATTATTAGATAGCAAAACAGCATAAGCCTTACCAAATTGAGTCTCTGAATATATAAGTTCTTTCTCTCTTTCATCAGTTCGAATATAAAATCCTGCCACATCAATCGTTCCCGCTTCTATAGCTTCCCCCGCATCACCACTAAATTCCACATACTCAAACTCTAAATCACTGATTTCAGAAATTTTTTCAAAAATTTCATATCCATATCCCTCTTGACCTAAATTCTCTAAGTCATTTATCAAATAATCAAAAGAAGGATCATAACCTACTTTTATTACATCTTTATTATCATCCGTTGCATAGGCTATATTTAAAAAAAACAACCAAATCATTAGAATAATAGCCAAAGGCCTCATTTTAAATATCATTTTCTTTAACATGTTTTTTCTCCTCGTGTCGTTTCATAACTTTCCTACTTAATTTTAGCTGAAAGTGTGTAATTACATTTAGTGTAGCACAAACGAGTATATTTTCTTGTCTTTTCTTTGTCTTTTTGGACTCTCCCTTCTATATATATAAAAGGGACATCTCCGAAGAGACATCCCTTTTTAATGATATTTTATAATTAAAGCAAGTGCACCACAATATTATTTATGATTATGCTTTAGCTATTTATTTCTACCAATTTTATAGATCAAATACTGTTTGCTCTGTTACAGGTGTAGCTAGAGCTTCTAGAGATTTTTCTACAATTTTTCTTCTTAGTGATTTTTCATCGTCAGCTGCCATTGCTGGGTTTCCTAATGGATGAGGAATAGCAATCGCTGGAACGATTCTGTTAGCACCTACTGTTAGAGAAATTGGAACTACTGTACAAATATGTACTACTGGAATTCCTGCTCTCTCGATTTCTTTTACCATTGTTGCTCCGCAACGTGTACAAGTTCCTCAAGTAGATGTTAGAATTACAGCGTCAACGCCATCAGCAATAAGCTCTTGGCTAAATTCTGCTGCAAATGCTTTTGATGATGCTACTGCTGTACCATTACCAGTTGTTGTGTAGAAGTATCTGTGTAGGCTTCCGATTTTTCCTTCTTTTTCAAGGTCTCTTAGTACGTCTACTGGAAGTACTCTATCTTGGTCTTTATTTGAAGGAACTGGGTCATATCCACCGTGAGCTGTTTCCCATTCTCCTTCAACTAGGTCCATAACACCTTCGATATCATATTTTCCATATTTAGAAGCTGATGATGACTCGATTCTATCTGGGTTACCTTGTGGTACTGTACCACCTGAAGTTACTAGAGCGATTTTTGCCTTTGTAATATCTACAACTGCTGGGTTTGGATCTACTCTGTCAAAGTCAGGCATTGGGAATTCTGTTGTGAATGGCTCGTCATTTAGTTTCTTTAAAAGCATGTTTACAGCTCTCTTAGAACCTCTTTCTTCTTCAAAGAAGTTAACTCTGATTCCGTTTGGAATGTAACCTTCTTCACAAGAAGCTCCTAGTTTTTCACCTGAAGCGATTTTTAGTGCTAGAGGAGCCATTTTAGCTACTGCATCTCTCATTCCAGCTGCGCTATCTTTTGTTTCAACGATGTAGATTTTTGTTTTAAACATGTCTACACCTGGGTTTTCGATGTACATACCTGTAAGTACTGGAAGTCCTAGAACTTCTTTAACTTCAGTTGCCATTGTCGCACAAGCAACTCCGTATCTACCAGCGTTGAAAGCTGGTCCGAAGATTACTAGATCAGCATTTTGGCTTTTAATCATTTCTAGAACTGTAGCTTTTGCTGCATCTAGATTTTCATTGAAGTAAGAGTCACCACAAACTACTGTTGCAACGATTTCAGCTTTATCGCCAAATGCTCCGTTGAATGCCATACCAGGACCAACGAATCCTTCTCTTAATTCTGGCTCGATATGAGCCATCTCTTCTCCACCTACGTTAGCGAAGAATTGGTTAATATAGTGAACTACGCGTAATTTACTCATTTTAATACTCCTATCTAGCACTTAGCTTGTTAAATCCTAGTTCGTTTGTAGCTCCTGTAATTACTTGAAGCTCAGCAACGATAGATCCATCTTCTTGAAGGGAACCGTCCCAACCACCAGCGATTGTATCAACATATGATGTGTGTCCAATTACTTTATCCATTGGAGGAAGTGTAATTACCATGTTAGCATTACCACCTGTTACTACAGCGTTAGCAGCAACATCAGCGTCAGCAAGTGATTGTGAAGCTCCATCTTGTCCAGCATATTCGTCTGTAATAATTACAGTTTTAACGCCTTTAGCTTCTACTTTCTTGCAGTTCATGATAAGGTCTGTATCTGGGTTACCAAAACCTTCTTGTGAAATGATAGCTCCATCTAGTCCTAAGTATTCACAGAATTTAGCTGTCCAGTTTGATGATCTCTCTTTGTCAGCTAGGTAAACGTTTTCGTTTGTGATTACAACTCCTACGAAGTTGATTGTCTTGCCATGCTCAGCAAATAGATCTTTGATTACTGGGTTGTTTAGGTGGTGGTATGTTGTGTTTTTGTCACAAGCTGATACGCAGTTACCACTGATGATTGCACCGTCCATAGACTCAGTTGGGTACATCATTGTTGTTAGTGTTTGCTTAGCATCTACACCGTAAACATATGTGTCGTGAAGTAGCCCTTGGCTTTGAAGCATTTGTACGTAAGCAATTCTTGGAAGCTCAGGGAATTTTTCAAACCCTTCTTTTAGAGTTGGTGTTTCAAATACATCAACATCTGTAGCTACGATATCTTTAGCTAGTTTACCTAGGTAAGTAGCAGTTTTTAGTCCAGCCATTCTTACAGCTTTTTCGTGAGCATATTGGTCAGCAGATTCTACTGGCTCAACGATTAGTACTAGGTTATTTGTTTGTGAGAAAGGAGTGTATTTTGCACCTTCTCCACACATATCTATGATCCCCTCTTGGAATCCTACTACCTTACCTGTTGTTACAACAGCTGCACCTTTAAGTACGTTTGTTCTACCTTGCCCAACAGTGTCAACCTTAGAAATCCATCCTGGGAAAATTCCGCCTTCTCCAGAAACTTTAACTCTTGGCTCGATTACATCTTTAACAGGTGTAATTCTAATTGAGTCTCCTGGCTTTGCAATTTCAAATTCTACTGATGCAATTACTTCATCTTCTAAAAGCATAGCTGCAAGTTCTTCTTTGTTTACAAAAAGAACGTCGCCTTCTACCTTTGATTCTGGTCCAAATTGTACATCGTTAATGTGTACATAACCTAATTCTAACTTCATCGTGATTTCCTCCTCATTCGATTCAGCTTAATATAACTCTTTAGCCTAGTGCGCTTTTAATTAGTGAAAAGTCAACTTCTTGGAAGTCTTCTTTCATTTGTGCACTGGCTTTTTCGCCTCTGTCTGAACGTTTCATCTTAGAAAACTTTTCTTCTGTTGCCAGACCATTTTCTATTATTTGTAAACTTTTCAGATCAGTTGAGCTTTCAGCACTAGCAGTTATTACAATCGATTTATACGGCGTTTCATTGGGCTTAATACTGCCTGTCAATGGGTGGGTAAGTAGCTTATGTCCCGCATGTACTTTGTTTCTGGTCTCAATTAATACATCTCGAAAAGTTCCTTCGATATAAATCATCTTAAACTTACCTTCGTAATAATCTTTGACTTTCGGGTTGTTTGTTATAACTATCATTGCCTTGCTCCTTTTCTTACCTTTGCAAAATGCAAAAGTCAATTTTTGTACTTTCTGCAAAAAAAAACAGAAAGCACTATTTGCCTTCTGCTCTGTCATTAACCTGAGAGATTCTCCTAATCAAATAAATCTAATTAGGATTGCACCGTCGGCGCTTACGCTTTCCAGAGATCTGTCCAACTACGGTCCTTTTACCTGAGATTATCACAGTAACTCGGCAAGAATTACTATTTCATCCTTCGGTGATGCACGAAGCAAACTCTCCCGCAGTCATCATCCAGTATTATGTATACAGATATACTATCATAGTCAAAATATTTCGTCAATAGATTTGTTAATATTTTAACCAAAACAATATTCTATATTTGCTGTTATTCAATTTCTTTCAAATTCTTCTTTAGTAATGAAAGAAACTCGTTTTCCCTTTCTGAGAAATTATATGATTTGTGGTATGCAAGACAGACTTTCAAATCATTTGGAAACTCGTCTATTTTTAATGCCTTACACCCAAGTTCTTTTTGTTCTGTAGAAATATATCCCATTACTACCGAAATATATCCGCCTCTTACAACACTATCAACAAGCCCTCCTCTATCAAATACATAGAATGTCTTTTGGGATGCTGTTCTGCCTAGAACTTCTAGCCAGTCTTCATACTGAAAATTCTCATATGTTACAAATTTTTCATGAGTCAGTTCTTCATAACTCATAGAAGTTCTGCTTGCATAGGGACCTTGAGCTGAAACAAGTGCTCTAGGCTTAATATTATCAGCTAAAGTTAATATTTCTAAGTTATGATTTTCAGCCATGGCTTTATGTTTCTCAAACCTTGAATCAAAACAATAGAATAATGAAAATTTATATTTCTTGTCTATAACATCTTGTATGGTTATTGAAAGCCCTGTTTCTTTAAAAAGGTCTTCATCTTCTCCACTTGGATATTTTTCTTTTAGTTCCATAAAGGTTTCCATAAAAGTGGAAGAGTAAGTACATGATATTGATAGCTGTGAATCTCTAACAAATGAAGTTGGTATTTTATGTATATTTTCCATTTCCATAACAATATTTTTTGCATATTTTATGAATAACTCACCTTCGCTAGTTGGTGTTATACCTCTGCTCATTCTTTTAAAAATTGTAAATCCAAGTTCTTTCTCTACGCCTTTAACTATAGTACTTAGGTTTGGTTGGGAAATAGATAGGTTTCCTGCAGCCTTATTGATAGACCCACATTTATCTATTTCGATAATATATTCTAAAAATTTTGTGTCCATCATATCTCCTGCTTATTTACTTAGTTTACGTCATATATATAATTAAATTCATATATCCGTTATATAAATAATACTATATAGTTTTTTTCAATTCAAGCATTTTCAACATTATTTTTAATGAAATTTTCTTCATTATATGTTTTTTTATATATCTATATATTTATTTGGTATTTCATTAGCAATTTTTAGACTTTCATGGATTTTAGGTTTATTGTATAATGAAACAATAATATTAGGAAAGGATTGATGTTAATGAATCATAATAAAAAAAATAGAATAATACTACACTGCGACATGAATTCTTTCTATGCTTCTGTTGAACTTCTCGACTATCCTGAGCTTATTAATAAACCTGTTGCTGTCGCAGGAAACCCTGAGACAAGACATGGTATTATTTTGGCAAAAAATGAAATTGCAAAAAAATATGGCATTGTCACCGCAGAAACAATTTGGATGGCAAAGCAGAAATGCCCAGAGCTAATCACCCTAAAATCTCATATGTATAAATACAAAGCTATGTCTAAGGTAATAAATGAAATTTATGGAAGGTATACTGATCTTTTAGAGCCCTTTAGCATAGACGAGTCTTGGCTTGATGTTACAAATAGTATAAATCTTTTCTCAAAAGACTGTGAAATTCAATTTTTTATTGAACGACGTGGTTACGATGATTTGCTAAAAAAGGTTAGAAATAATGAAGATCTTGAGTATAGTGACAGACTGTTAATTGGCACAGCTATAGGTGATCATATACGGTATACCGTTCGCAAAGAGCTAGGTTTAACTCTCTCTGTAGGTGTCTCTTTTAATAAAGTATTTGCAAAAATGGGTAGTGATTATAAAAAGCCATATGCAACCACTCTTATTTCTCCCGAAAATTATAAGGATTTAATCTGGCCATTATCTATTGGTGAATTGTTTTTTGTTGGAAAAAAAACAGCTCAGTCATTAAATAAGATTGGCGTCTATAAAATTGGTGATGTTGGGAATTTAGAACCTTCATTTCTTGAAAAGACTTTAGGCAAGGCCGGACTTCAAATTTATGACTATGCTTGTGGCCTAGATGACGCCCCTGTTTCCCATTTAGCAGAGAAGCGTAAAATTGGTACAGTAGGAAATGGAAGAACTTTTGACAGAAATTTAATTGGTGAAGATGATATAAAAGTTGCTCTTCTCGGACTCTCTGACCAGGTTTCAGCTAGGCTTAGAAAATATCAACTTAAAGCTCTAGGAGTTAAAATAGATGTTAAGGATCCTAATTTCAAAGTGATTTCTAGGCAAATGCAGCTCACAAGCGGAGCTCTTACTTCAGATGATTTGTACAAAGCTTCTTTCGAACTAATTAAGGCAAATTGGAATTTTAAAGATCCCATCAGATTACTTACTGTAACTGCCATTAATCTTGTAGATGAGAATACAGATGAGCAAATCAGTTTTTGGAGTGAAGATGATGCATCTAAAGAAAAAAAAGAGGCCATTGGTAGGACTCTTGATTCTGTGCGAGGTAAGTATGGAGACACCTCCCTTACTTTTGGAAGCTTAATTAACAATGATATTGGAATAAGTGGCAAGCATCATATCGAAGAAGATTAAAAAAGACCCTCGCCTATAGCTAGAGTCTTTTTTAAGTTGTATGATTGTTTTGTTGCTTTCTAAAATCGGTCAGCTTTAATATCTACTTCTCTTTTAAAGTATTCAACTATTTCTTGTAAACGTTTCTCTGCAGGCTTTTCAAACTCCTTTTGAAACCCTCCTACATTTTTTTCTTTACTTACCCCAAGACTATGATAAGGAAGCAAGTTAACAGTTTTAATAGAGTTTTTTTTATAAAACTCTGCCGTTTCTCTAATTATATCTTCGCTATCATTAACACCTTTAATAAGCGGCATTCTTAAAACCAGCTTGCCTGATGTACTATGGTCCTTAGCCAGCATCTTTAAGTTATCTAAAATCAACCTATTACTTACACCTGTATACTCTCTATGAATACTATCGTCTATAGATTTTAGGTCATACAAAATATGTGTAACATTTTCTTTTAAAGCTATTTCCTTCAATGCTTCTGGTTTTCCAAAACCACAGGTCTCTATACATACATTAATGCCTTTTGCAGCAGCTTCATCAATTAGTTTCAAAGCAAAGTCTGCATGAAGAAGTAACTCTCCTCCACTTATGGTAATCCCTCCACCAGTTTTATCATAAAAGGCCTTATCTTGCTCAGCAATGTTAATAATTTCTTCTACGGACATTTCCTGTGCCACTGGCCTTAAAGCTTTAGCATAACACTCACTTGCACATTTCAAGCAAGTTTTACATATATTCCTATCAATTTCTATGATTCCCTTTTCATCAAGAGAAATGGCACCATAGGGACATGCCGTTACACAAAACTTGCAACTGATGCAGTTATTCGGCGATTTAATCAATTGCTGCTTCATGTCAATAAGCTCTGGATTGTGGCACCATTTGCAATTTAATGGACACCCTTTCATAAAAATTGTCGTCCTTATTCCAGGTCCATCCTCTGTAGAGAACTTTTGAATACTGCCAATTAGCACCTTGTCTATTTTGCCTAACATTTTAACTTTTCCTCACCTCTTTTACCTTTTCAATAAAGGCTATTCTGAGTTTTCCACTCTAATTAAATTTATTGTAGGTGTGATGTTCTAGTTATAATGATATCTTGCGCTTTCTTATCAAGCTCTGTAAAATACGCCATATATCCTGCAACACGAACCATAAGTCCTTTATAGTTTTCTGGATTCTCTTGAGCCTTAATCAATGTCTCATTATCAACTACATTTATCTGTATGTGTTCCCCACCATCTTCAAAGAAAGTTTTAATAACACCCTCAATAATTTCAATACCAGCTTCACCTTTTACGCTATTAGGGTCAAATCTAAGGTTAAAAAGAGCTCCCTCATGCAAAACCTCTTGTCCCATTGAAGCAACAGATTTTACTGTAGCAGTTGGTCCACTGACATCTCTTCCCATCATTGGAGAAGCGCTATCACAGAATGGTTCACCTGCAAGTCTTCCATCTGGAAGAGCTCCTGTTACTAGTCCTTGTGTAAGGTTTAAGGTTTGAGTGTCTATTCCAAAGGCATAGCCTCCGCCTCTTGCATCTTTCCAGCTTTGTACAGTATTAGCAATATAATGAATCATTTCTTTATATATGCCGTCTACTTTTTTCAGATTATTGCCATATTTTTCTGGTTTATTCAACAATAATTGACGAGTTCTTTCTTTTCCCTCGAAGTTGCTATTGCATGCAGCAATTAGCTCATCCATAGTAAGATCTTTGTCCTCGTATACACATTTTTCTATGGCAGCTATAGAATCTGCAAGGTTTGCAGCTCCAGAAATATAAATGCCTGCTGTCGAATATTGAGCCCCACCATGCTGAACAGACTTTCCACTTTCTACACACCCTCTTGTTACCATTGATGCAAATATTACTGGATATCTGTTCATATGGATGCTTTGCATCCTGTTATAATTAAGCCTAATAATATCATAGTGATGAATTATTTGTTCTTTAAGCGCTTCTTTAAACTCCTCAATATTTTTAAATTCTCTTGGGTCGCCAGTTTGAAGCCCCATTAACTTTCCTGTTCTTGGGTCCACTCCATTATTAAGAGTAAACTCTATCATTTTCCCCATATTTACATATCCAACATCAGGAGATCCATCAGTTCCTCCGCCTCCAGGACCAGGTTGAATACATCCTACAATAGTCCAGTCTCTTGCTTCCTCAATGCTACATCCAGATTTACCTAAACACATTTTAATGGCAGCTGTATCATTGAAAAACCCTGGATTAGCTTGACCTTCTTGTATCATTTTGCATCCAAATTTAATGAGCTTTTCTGGGGTTTCCTCCCAAACTCTAAGAGCCATTGTAGGCTGAGTAGTCTGCAATTCATCTGCAGCTTCCATACAAAGATAAGAAAGGTCATTTGTAGCATCCTTACCATCTCTAGTTTGCCCACCTACAACTAATATTTGCCACATAGGGTATCCCGCAAAGGATGTTGCATACCAGTCATCTCTAACTTCATAAAGTTCACATGCCTTTAAGTAAAAGCACTCTAACTGTTCTAACGCTTCTTCTCTAGTTATATTTTTCTCTATAAGTACATCTTTTTCATAGTATGGCCACATGTATTGATCAAATCTTCCAAAGCCACAGGCTGTTGTACAAACTTCAATATGGAAATATACATGTGCAAACCATATTGATTGTAGAGCTTGCTGGAAATTTTCTGCTGGGTTTTCAGGTACAGTTCTACAATTTTCTGCTATAGTAAGTAGTTCTTTTTTTCTTTTTTCATCTTTACACTCACCAGCTTGCTTTTCAGCTTCTTCAGCCATTCTATGTGCATAAGTCAGCAGTCCTTCGCATTGAATAATGCAAGCCTGCCAAAAATCAATTTGTGCTTGTTCTTCCATAGTTTGGGGAAAAAGATTATCGATATTTTGTTGGCACTCTTCCATGTAACCTCTAATCCCTACAGTTAGAATTTTTTCATGGTCACATAAGGTTTCTCCTGAAACTCCGTTTTCTAATCCAATGCAAATAATATCATCTTTTTCTAGTTCTTTAGTTTTCTCTGATAGTACTGTTTCTGCTAAATCCTCCATAGATTTTCCTTCCCAGTACTTTAAGGTTTCTAAAATAGTTTCTCTATCCTCTGGTGAAATATAGTATGGGTCGTTTTTTCTTGTTTGAATAATATCAATATCACTAATATACCATGAACTAGATTGAAATTCTGGATGTAGATTTGCCCCTCTATAAGCATTTGTCGCAGTACCTACAATAAGCTCATCCTCCATAATTAAGGTGGTCATTCTTTCCATTATATAATTTACAACCTTCGCTCTAAAAATTGGAACTGCATCTCCTGCAAATTTTTGATAAGCTTCTGTAGCCAGTACTAATCTTTCGGCTGTAATTGTCGGAATTGTATTAAAATACTTTTCTCTCATTTTTTTTATTCTAGGTGTCATCATTTTTCAATCCTCCATCTTTAATTTACCACAGATAAAGCCTCACTAACATAATTTATATTCTCTTATAGTACAAACCCTGCAACTATATACATTATAAAGCTAATTGTACCAACTATTGCAACATAAGGAATTTGCGCTAGTCCATAATCCAAGTTGTTAACTTTACATGCAGAAGATGTCATTAGTGTTACGTCTGAATAGAAGCAAGATTGTGCTCCAAAAGCTGAAGCCGAAATTAAAGCTCCTAGTGTTAATGGCAGGTTAGCACCCATAGCCACCGCTAATGGTACAATTATTGGTGCAGTAATAGCAGGTAAACTCCATATGCTTCCTGTAGCAAAACATAATAATCCTACTGCAAGGAATGTAATTGCAGGTAACAGGCTTTCACTCATTAACGGTTCAACAACTTCAATTACATAATCTGACAGTCCTACAAGAGTAATTGCTTCTCTATAGAATAAGCTTACTACAAGCATAGCAGCTATAAAGAGCATATCCTCTAAACCTTTGTAGCAGCAATCAGTGAATTTATCAAAGCTTATTATCTTTGCAGGTATATAAATCAAGCAAACCACAAGGGCAACAACAACTCCAAGTAAAACGTCTCTTTGCCATATTACGACTGCAATAAGAGCAATCATTGGAAGTAGGAATGGCCATAATCTAGCTTTTCCTCCTTCTACTACTCCCCCTTCAATAACAACATTTTCATCCACTTTATTTAAAACATTACTAGATTCAGGCCATAGAGCACCTGTAGCCTCAACTCTTTCATATGCCTTTTTTATGCCTCCCATTTTGGG
Organism: uncultured Oscillospiraceae bacterium; assembly: GCA_964369805.1. GTDB lineage: Bacteria > Bacillota > Clostridia > Peptostreptococcales > Anaerovoracaceae > CAYJHC01. Next base: position 31,016 of record CAYJFM010000018.1, on the reverse strand, counting down.
AACTATGCCTAAAATAACTAATGGAACAAAGAGTACACATAGAAAAGCGTAGAAGAAGTATGGAATAATGCTATAGTAAATTTCTATCCCTGTTTCTCCTAATACTAAAGCCTCTGGTTGCGCCTCAAAAATCCCTGCAAAATATACTGCAAAGGCTGAAATTGGTATAATTATGCACATTGGTGCTGATGTTGTGTTTATTACATAGGCTAACATTTCTCTAGGAGTTTTATGCTTGTCGTTTACTGGCATCAGTGCATTAGCACTTACCAAAATACTTAAATAATCGTCTACAAATAATACTACGCCTGCAAGCCAAGTTGCCATAAGACCTTTTTTAGGTGTATTTGCATATTTTCCTGCAAGTTCCCCAAATGCCTCTGCTCCTTTTGATTCCTTTAATAACCTTATTAGGCATCCAAATAGCAATACAATTATAACTATGTAGGCGTTATCATAATCTGTAAAAGCCATTACTAAGCCATCTAATGTTGGCCATATAAATTCCTCTTTGTAATAGATTAAGTACCCTAAAAGTCCTGAAATAACTATTGATGTGATGGTTTTTCTCGTAATTAATGCTATTACTAAAAACCCTACTACTGGAATTAAGCTTAAAATCCCAAAATGTGTTGCATTTTCCATATCAACTACTCCCCTTGCTGTTTTTTGCTTGATATTACAAGCTTTCTTTCTTAAAATAATAACTTTATTAATAGTTTAATTATACTTTTTGAGTTTTTTTTCACAAGGCATTATCTTTATAACAATCTTGCTTTTTCAAGTATAACTTTGCATGTATATCGCAAAATTGTAAACAACTTTGTGTTATAATGTAATAATTAAGTTAATTTTTAGTTGTTTGCTAGCTTTTAGCAGGTTAGCTAAAGAAGCCTCTGGTTTTAACATAGGAGTTGTAAGAATGAAGTATAAAAAAATAGATAAGATCCAAGGTTTTGACTTTGGTACAAAACTCATTAAGGTGGATCACATTCTTAATCATGCCCATGACTGTTTTGAAATTGTATTTGTAGTTAAAGGAAGTATAAATATTCAATGTAACGCCTTCCAGTACACCCTAAATGAGGGTGATATTTATATTATAAACGTTAAGGAAATGCATAGCATGACTGCTATCGAAAGTGATAATCTAGTTATGATTTTTCAATTCGATCCCTATGCTTTGCTTAATGTCTTTGCAAAACTTGACTATTATTGGTTTGTTTGTGGATCAACTCACACAACTGAGAAAGAATTGTTAGACGTCTTAAAACTCAGAACTTTTCTCTCAGAAATATACTTATCAGTTAATGCTGAAGATGATTTTAATCCAAACTCTGTAAAGCGCACTTTTTATGCCTTAGTCTCGCACTTAGCTGATAATTTCCAAAACTTTTTCCTTACACCCTCAGGCTATAGAAAACGCTGTTCTATACTAAACGATACAATTATGCAAGAAAGATTTTTCTTAATTCAAGAATATATAAATATTAACTTCAATAAGAAGATAACCTTAGAGGATGTGGCAAATCACCTTTCCTTAAGCACCTACTATTTATCTCATATAGTTAAAGATTTTCTTGGTATTAGTTTCTCTGATCTTGTTAACATTATTCGTCTTGAACATTCAGAGCATTTACTAGTTTATTCTAATATGCCTATTCATCAAATCTCCTATGAATGCGGTTTTTCTGCTGTTAGGTACTATGAAAAAAACTTTATAAAGTGGTTCAAAATGAAACCATCTGCATACAGAGCCCAGTACATCGAAAAAATGAATCAAAATTTGCATGGCTATACGTTAATGCCTTATGAAAAAAGTTTATACAACATTGTTAATTCATACTCTTCCTACTCTAAAAGCTCTAAATCCTCTCAGGCAATATCCCATAGAGTAGACACCAGCGCTCAACCTGAGCATCATCGGCTACTCTCAGGTTCCTATATTTCTATTTCCAACGTTTTTGAGGTGTTTCATACTATTCACATTTCTTACATAAAAAATGCAATTGGGGAGTTTGGTTTCAAGGGGATTCTTTTATTTAATATCATAGAATTATATGAAACCAAATTAAAGGATAATTGTCTTAATAAGTCTTTGCTGCTTGATTTTTTTTATCAACTAACTAAAAATAACATTGATTTTAAAATAAGTCTAGAACCTAAAAAAGGCACAGATTTAGAAGCTACTGTAAAGATAATAAAGGACTTCATAGAATCTTTTGAGTCAACTCATAACTTTTACAAACCTTCAAAGTGGAAGTTTATTTTACCTAACAATTCTTCTACGGATAAAGCTTTCAAAGAAAATCCAAATTTTCTTGTAAAACTAAAAAAAGAATTATCCTTACTGCCTGTAGATATACAGCTGGAAGAAATAAATAACTTTCAAAAAACGGAATATTCCTACAATACAACCTTACTGATTTCTAGTATGGTTGATAGTATAATAAATAATCCCTCTACTAACAGCCTGTCTTATATAGAATTATTTAGCAGTACTACATTAAGTAAAAATGGTTTATACTCTTCCCTAGGAAATAAAAATCCTATATATAGAAGTTTAAATTTAATCTCATTACTAAGCCCTAATATTGTATATAAATCTAATGGTCTTGTTGTTACAAAGACAAATAAAGACTATAGGATTCTTGTTTACGATAATAAGAACTCAGAGTTTAGTAATTATGTTTATTCAAATGAAGAAAGTATAGAAATCAGCATTCAATTAGAAGATTTAGATCATAAAAAATTTGTCGTTTCAGATATTTTTGTAGATAATGATAATTCACTCTTTAACGTGCTTTCTTCTATTGACTTCCCTACTAGTATGACTAATGAAGAAATGGAGCTAGTAGATAACGCTACCACTCCTAAAACTTCCTTTTATACTGTCCACTTAGATGAACCATATTTTACCACTACCATAAAACCACATACCATTAGACTTTTAATATTAAAATGGTGATGCTGCAGCACCACCATTTTTTATAACTAATATTTTTTCTACTTCGAAAGCATATCAATAATCTTAATTTTATCTAGATCAGCTTCTTTTTCTACCAAAATAGCTTCTCCAAGCGGCATATTTATTACCTGATCTCCACTCATTCCAATGCCTTGACTTCCAAGCCCTATATCGATGCACCTAATAGCTTCAATTGCCATCATAGCCCCCTTTAGCCTGTCCACCGCTGACGGAGTTCCTCCCCTTTGCAAATAGGACAATACCACCACATTAGTCTTCTGTCCAACTTTCTCCAAAATAGCCTGAGAAATTTCCTCATTAGTTATTTTCACTCCCTCCGCCTTAATTACAAAATTATGTGACTTACCACGCTTCTTACCTTCAAGCAGCTTTTTCGTCACCCTGTCAAGATCAACTTCAAGCTCTGGAATAAGAATACTATCTGCGCCACCTGCAATACCTGCATAAAGAGCAATGTCTCCACATCTTCTACCCATCACCTCAACAAGGGTTGCCCTGCTATGAGAAGATGCCGTATCACGGATATTAGAAATCCCAGTAAGAACTGTATTAACTGCTGTATCAAATCCGATAGTATAATCTGTATAACCCATGTCATTATCAATAGTGCCTGGAAGTACCATACAAAGAATCCCCATTTTTGACAGCTCATAAGCCCCCTTCATAGAGCCTTCTCCGCCAATTACCACTAGTGCATCCATTTCGTAGTCTTTCATACTAGAAATAGCTAAGGCTCTTCCCTCTTCAGTTCTAAACCTATCACTTCTCGAAGTCTTTAGAATAGTTCCACCTCGGTGAAGTATGCCCCCAACAGAAGCCAAATCCATTACCGCAAAGTCACCATCTATAAGTCCATCATATCCTCTTTTTACTCCAATCATTTCATGACCATATTCAATACCTGCCCTAACTAGTGCACGTATAGCATTGTTCATCCCTGGGGCATCCCCCCCGCTAGTTAAGATTCCAATTCTCATAAGTTCCTCCTACACCTCGGCTACATCACTCCCACTTTTACATTTTCTTCTCTTAATATTTCCTTAGCTTCCTCCATAAATCTTTTGCTAATTTCTACTGCGAATTCCTTACTTCCCTTTAACACTTTTCCTTCTGGAAGGTAAATTATAACTTCATTTTCACCTCTATGCTTTGAAATTAGTTCTTTGATTCTGTCAAATTGGCCCTCCTCAGTGAGTCTCAATTTTATAATTTGTTTTTCTTCTCTAAAAGGAGATATTTCTTGAGCAAAAACCTTAGGCATCTCATCATCCCTAAGCTCTAAATTCCCTTTTATGACAATGATATTTCCTTCTTTTAACGCATTTTCACATTTTGCAAAGGTTCTTGCAAATACCAAGACTTCAATAATACCAGTTAAGTCCTCTATCTGCATTATTGCCATTTTGTCGTTATTTCTTGTAATCCTAATATTTATATTATCAATAATGCCAGCAATAGTAACTTTCTGCTTGTCTTTTAAAGTCGTCTCTCTTCCTTCTTTAAGCTCATCAGCTGCAAAGTGCAATTCCTCCGATGTAACACTTGCCATGCTTTTTAACCTTTCTGCCACTCTATCTAGAGGGTGTGACGTAATATAAACTCCTAGCATTTCCTTTTCCATTTCCGCCATAATCTGATCAGTAAAAGGTGCTATCTTAGGCATTGTAACCTCTAGGGAGACTTCATCCATCTGTTCTTGGTGTGTTTGGAACATTGAAATCTGCCCTGGCGTGTTCTTCTTTGCACTTGTTTGGGCTGACTCTAACAGGCTTTCGAAAACTGCTAAGCTCTGAGCTCGATTTGGGTTAATAGAGTCAAGTGCGCCTGCTTTAATTAGTGATTCTACAGATTTTTTATTTACCTTATTTATATCCACCTGACTAATAAACTTTGACAGGGAATCCGAGGGACCGTTTTCTTTTCTACTTTCAATTATTGCATTAATTGCATTTATTCCAACATTTTTTACTGCTCTTAGGCCAAACCTTATTTTTCCATTAATAGCTGTAAAGCCTAAGCTGCTTTCATTAATATCTGGTGGCAGTACTTCAATTCCCATCTCCTTAGCGTTTCTAATATACTTCCCAATTGAAACAGCATCCCCCATTACACTTGTCATTAGTGCTGCCATAAACTCTACTGGGTAATAGGTTTTTAGGTATGCGGTTTGGTATCCAATTACTGCATAGGCAGCTGCGTGAGATTTATTAAAAGCATACTCTGCAAAGGAAACCATACTGTTGAATATTTCCTCTGCTGCTTCTTTTGGGATTCCCCTTTTAATACAACCATCTATATTCTCTTCAGGAACTCCATAAATAAAGTTTTCTTTTTCCTGCATCATTACATCCATTTTTTTCTTACCCATGGCACGCCTTACAAGGTCAGATCTACCATAAGAGTAGCCCGCCAAGTCCCTTACGATTTGCATTACCTGCTCTTGGTACACAAGGCAGCCGTATGAGACTGACATTATTGGCTCTAAGGCCTTGTGTGTATATGTAATGTTTGCTGTATTCTTTTTATTTTCAATATACTTTGGAATGGAATCCATTGGACCTGGTCTATATAGAGAAATTCCAGCTACGATGTCTTCAAAACAGTCAGGTTTTAAGTTCATCATAAAAGATGTCATGCCACCGCTTTCAAGTTGAAATACTCCTGCTGTATTTCCACTTGCAATAGTTTCAAATACCTTTGGATCGTCAAAGGTCATTGTTTCTAGGTCAATATCTACCTTATGATTTGCACTAATTAGGTCTATGGCATCTTTTATTACTGTTAGGTTTCGAAGTCCTAGAAAATCCATTTTTAAAAGGCCTAACTCTTCTACTGTTGTCATTGGAAACTGAGTAGCCACGCCCTTATCTGATGAGTAATACAAGGGCACATACTCGTCCATGTTTTCCTTAGAAATTACCACCCCAGCAGCGTGAGTAGAAGCATGTCTTGGCATTCCCTCTAAGTCTTGTGCCATGTCTATAATTTCTTTTGCATTCTCGCTAACCTCATACATATTTTTAAGGTCTGGATTCATATATAAGGCTTTTTCTAATGTCATATCTAGAGTCACAGGCACTGCCTTTGCAATTTGATCCGTTTCTTGATATGAAATATTAAGCACCCTGCCAACATCTCTAATTGCTGCCTTAGCTTTAAGGGTTCCAAAGGTTATTATCTGAGCAACCTTCTCTGTCCCATATTTTTCTATTACATAATCGATTACTTCTTGTCTTCTTTCATAGCAAAAATCAATATCAATATCGGGCATGCTTACTCTCTCAGGATTTAAAAACCTTTCAAAAATAAGTCCATATTTTATAGGGTCAATACCTGTTATTTTCAAAACATAAGCAACTATACTACCTGCCGCAGATCCTCTACCTGGCCCTACTACAATACCATTTACTTTTGCATAGTTAATAAAGTCCCATGTGATTAGAAAGTACTCTACAAATCCCATGGATTCAATTGTTGCAAGTTCATACTCTAAACGCTCTTCTAGTTCTTTTCTATCTATATCTGAAACTGAGTTGTTTCTAAAATATCTTTCTTCCAAGCCATCTTTGCAAAGCTTTCTAAGATATTCTGTGTTTGTATATCCTTCTGGGCTTTCGAAGTCTGGCAGATGCTTCTCTGTAAAGTCAAACTCTATATCGCATTTATCTGCAATTTCCATTGTACTGTCACAGGCGCCAGGAAAGGCTGCAAACAAATTTCTCATTTCCTTTTCTGTTTTAAAGTAGAACTGATCATTTGCAAATCTCATCCTATCTTCATCTGCTACAGTTTTGCCTGTTTGTATGCAAAGTAATGCGTCATGTGCTTTTGCATCTTCCGCATTAACGTAATGTACATCATTTGTTGCTACAAGTTTAAGGTTTAATTCCTCGCCCAATTTTTTTAAGTCAGGTAATATTTCTATTTGCTCTTCAATTCCATGATCTTGGATTTCGATGTAGAAGTCGCCCTCTTCAAATATATCCATATACTCCATAGCAATTTTCTTTGCACCCTCATAATCTTTAACAAGAAGCCTTTGTGGTACTTCACCAGCTAGGCAAGCTGACAGTCCAATAATTCCTTTGCTATGCTCTCTTAGAAGCTCCCTATCAATTCTTGGCTTGTAGTAAAAACCCTCAGTAAAACCTGCTGAAACTATTTTGATTAAATTCTTATAACCTTCCATGTTTTTTGCTAGTAATACAAGATGACCTTGATATTTATCTTTGTCTGGATCTTTAGAAAATCTAGTAGTATTTGCAGTGTAAACTTCACATCCAATGATTGGTTTGATTCCTTGCTTCTTACACTCTTTATAGAAATCAATTACACCAAACATCACTCCGTGATCTGTTATAGCTATGGATGTCATCCCTTCTTCTTTTGCCTTTGCGACTACCCTTTTTATTCTAGCCGCTCCATCTAGCAGGCTGTATTCCGTATGTAAATGTAAATGTGTAAACCCCATTTAGCCCCCTCTATCTAATATCCGTATTGATATAATACTTTAATATTATTAATATTCTTCCTACTTTTCTTCCTCATCTTCTGCTGGTGGATTTGCCCAGCTTGTATCCTGGCCCATTGCCTCACATATCGCTACAAATTTTGGATTAATTATTTCATATGCATCCCTCCTATGTGGAAGCGTGCATTTACTACAGTCTTTTATTCCTCTATCAGTGTAGGTTGGATTTCCACCACATTTATCGTCTAGGCAATACAACGGGCAGTAACAAAATAGGCAGTTAAAATCATCAGGATTTTTTACATTGTGACAAGGAAACCATTCACACTCTTTATGGCTAAAAAACTTATAATTCTCTGTTGTTGGAAAGTCCATATTATTTTTCCCCCTTTTTTCCTTTAGTTCGTGATTTTATATAAACTAGGGTCCAATAGGCAATTGTAATTACCGTAATGGTTATTATGTAAACACTAGTTTCTTCTATCTTTAGTATAAATCTAGTTACAAAAACATAACCTAGAATAAAAATCCAATAATTAATTAAGGTTCCTATTATTTGTCCGTTCATTATAAACTCCAATCTATTCTATAGCCATACTCATTTAAAAATTTTTCCGCCTTCGAGAAGTACCTACCTCCAAAAAATCCTCTATATGCTGATAATGGACTTGGATGTGGGCCTTTTATAATTAGATGGTGATTGCCTTTTATTAACTTAGCTTTTTCTTCTGCAGGCTTTCCCCATAATATAAATACAATAGGTTCTTCCCTCTCTCCCAGTAGCTCAATTACCTTGTTGGTAAACTGCTCCCATCCTTTTCCTCTATGAGATCCTGGCTGCCCTTCTCTAACAGTTAATACAGTGTTTAGAAGTAGCACACCATTTCTCGCCCACTGGTTTAGGCTTCCACTCTCTGGAATTGTATATTCTTTTTCATGGAATTCTTCTAAATCAGCCTTCCATTCCTTAAGTATGTTTTGTAGTGAAGGAGGCTTTTTTATACCCTTCTCAACAGAAAAACTTAGTCCTTCCGCCTGACCTCTACCATGGTATGGGTCTTGACCTAGAATCACTATTTTTACATCTTCAAACTCAATTTCTGAGAATGCTGCAAATACCTTTTCCTTTGGAGGAAATATAGTTTCACTTTCATACTCAACTTCCAAATACTTTTTAAGTCTAGTATAATAATTCTTCTGAAATTCTTCCCTAAGTATATTCTTCCAACTACTCTTTATAATCAAAGTACCCCTCCTTCAAATTCATATGCCTAATTATAACACGGATGGCCTTTTCTTTTACCAATTAATAGGTAATTATGGGCTAAAAATATATTCAATTAATGGTATACTATGTATATATATACCACAAAACTTCACATTTATTTTCAAAAAATTAGGAGGGATTATGTCGCTAATTGAAATGAGCAAAGAACAGATGATTGATAATATACAGCTTCGTGAAGGCTATGAAAAGTACATGAGGATCGGACAAGAATTACTATATTTGAGCCGTCAAGACTGTGAGGCCACAGGCGTTAGCCCTCAGGAGTTTTTAGATGCTACAGAAGCTATAATGATAGAATATTCTAAAGAAAACTTAGAGATGCCAGCAAAAATTGGTATTCATCCCCTTCCAGATGCCTTACTTCATGCAATGCCTGCTTTTCTTCCTAGTCAGCATGCCTGTGGAATGAAATGGGTATCACAGTATCCATCTAATAGAGATATGGCTGGGTTTATTCCAACAAATAGCCAGCTCATATACAATGATACTCTAACTGGTGTTGCTCTTTCATTTATGGACGCTTCTTGGATAACTGAAATGAGGACACCTGCAACAGCTTTAGTCGGAATAAAGCATGGTGCCAACCTAAAAGCTAAAACCTTCGGAATGTTAGGTTGTGGGCTCCAAGGGAAGGCAAATGTAAAAATGATAGAGCTTGTATTAAAAGAGCTTGAAGAAATATACATTTATGATATTTCAAAGGAGGCTATGACCACACTAGTAGCCCTCTGCCAACCTTATGTAAATGCAAAGATAATTATAGCTAGTAGCTATGAAGAGGTTGCTAGAAAATCAGAGGTGATAGTTTCAGCTATGCCTCTTACAAGAGACCTCAATCCTCCCATTAAGGATCAGTGGATAATGGAAGGATCAACCCTTGTAATGTTAGACTGCCATACAGCTTTTGAAGATAAAACCATGAAGCGGGCGTCTAAATACTACTGTGATAGCATCAGCCAACACAGACTACTTGAAGAGTATGGCTATTATCCAAGTGGACTTCCATCCATAACTGGTGAAACTGGTAGCTTAGCAGGAAAAACTGTTACAGGCAGAGAAGACTCTAAAGAGCTTGTCGTAATCAATAATATTGGCATGGCCTGCGAAGATATCGCCTGTGCAAAGTTAATTTTCGAAAGTGCTTTAACCATGGGTATTGGCATTAAACTTCCTCTTTGGAGTTCAACTAACACATCCCTTTAATCTTTACGTAATAAAATACCGATATCTGTTTCTCTAATTAGAATCATTGATATCGGTATATTTTCTTTTATTTCTTAAATAAGCCCTTGCCCTATTAGTTTTTAAGGCTTTGCATAGGTGCAGGAATCCTGCCCCCTCTATTTATCATTTTTAGTGGCGAATTAGGGTTAAGCTTCATTATTGGTCCAGATCCAAGTAGGCCTCCAAAATCTAGTTCTTCTCCATCTTTTAGCCCTATTGCTGGTATTGCTCTTACAGCTGTTGTTTTAGAGTTTACCATACCAATTGCTGCTTCATCTGCAATAAGTGCAGAGATAGTTTCCGCTGTTGTATCTCCTGGGACTACAATCATATCAAGACCTACTGAGCAAACCGCTGTCATGGCTTCAAGCTTTTCAACAGTAAGGCTTCCACTTCTTGCTCCTGCAATCATTCCCGCATCTTCTGTAACTGGTATAAAGGCACCTGAAAGACCTCCTACATTACTAGCTGCCATAACTCCGCCTTTTTTCACCGCATCATTTAGCATTGCAAGTGCAGCAGTGGTTCCGCAGGCTCCAACCTGCTCTAACCCAATCTCTTCTAGAATATATGCTACCGAATCTCCAACAGCTGGTGTAGGCGCAAGGGATAGGTCTATAATTCCAAATGGTACTCCAAGCATTTTTGAGGCTTCACTTCCAACAAGCTGTCCAACTCTAGTTATTTTAAATGCAGTCTTCTTTATCTCTTCTGAAACTTTAGTTAGGTCTGCAGTATCATCCATTCTAGCTAGTGTTGCTCTCACAACTCCTGGCCCTGAAACCCCAACATGAATAACGCAGTCTCCTTCTCCCACTCCATGGAACGCTCCGGCCATAAAAGGGTTATCTTCAACAGCATTACAAAATACTACTAGCTTGGCTGCCCCTATACATTGATTATCCTTTGTTAATTCTGCAGCTTCACGTACTTTTTCTCCCATGATTTTTACTGCATCCATATTTATTCCTGCTTTTGTGCTTCCAATATTTACAGATGAGCACACAAAATTTGTTTCAGCTAAAGCTCTTGGGATAGAATTTATTAGTTCTAGGTCTCCCTTTGCAAACCCTTTATGGACTAATGCTGAAAATCCTCCAATAAAGTTTACTCCTACCTCTTCAGCTGCCTTATCTAGTGCTTTTGCATATTTAACTGGGTCTCCACCTGAAACTCCAACTAGCATTGAAATTGGAGTTACAGAAATTCGCTTGTTTACAATTGGAATTCCATATTTCGCTTCTATCTCTTCACCAGTTTTTACTAAGTCTCTTGCATAAGTTGTTATTTTATTATAGACCTTCTCACATGAAGCATCTATGTCTGAATCACAGCAATCAATTAAAGAAATCCCCATAGTTATAGTTCTAATATCAAGGTCTTCCTCATGTATCATATTAACAGTTTCTAGCACATCATTTCTATTTATCATTTAGAAGCCCCTCCCTATATGCTATGCATTGCATGGAAAATATCTTCATGCATTATGTGTGTTTCCATAGCTGGAAGCTCCCCTTTTATTGCTTCTTTTAATTCAAGCAAAGTGCAATTCATTTTTTCTCCATCAACAAGCATAATTAGCGTATAGTATCCCTCTAAGATTGACTGGGTTACGTCTCTGATATTACATTCCGCCTTTGCACATTGGGCGCTAACTTTAGAAAGAATTCCTATTTCATCTTTTCCTATTACTGTGATTACTGCATTCATATATCTGTCCTTTCATAATCCTCTTATTATTTTACCCTTATGGAATACTCTCCGTCTCTTAATTTTGAATTCTCCATATATGATATTTTAACATGTGGGTAGGTGTTGGTAAAATATTTTTTATTAATTCCTTTATGTCCTATCATATTATTAAATGATTTTGATGAAGATTCGCACAATAGCTGTAGGTTTCCCTCATCATTGTTCGTGTTTTCAGTTATAGCTTTTTCTATAACCTCCTTTGCTATCTCTCCTTCAACTAGCTGTCTGAAGGCTGGGTGGTATCCCCCTGTCAGGTCAGCTTCGCCCTTAATATTATCTGTGCTTTTTAGTCCAACTCTCAAAATATATGATCCACATGACTCTAGTATTTTATACATTTCTACTGCTGTTTTTAGAATTTCCTCTTCTGTTGGAGTACTAAACTCCCCATTCATATACATCTTTGCAAGTTCTGTTTCTTTAAGTACTAATGTAGGATAAATCCTCGAGTATTCAGGATTGAATGTTGCTGCTTCTTTTGCCGAATTTATAGATTTTTCTTTTGTATCTTTTGGAAGGCCTATCATTAATTGAATACCAAGTTTAAACCCAAACTCTTTTATTAATTCAATGGCTTTTATACTTTCCGCTCTAGTATGTCCTCTTTTAGATGCAAGGAGTACTTCCTCATCAAAAGACTGTATTCCAAGCTCAATTGTATCTACTCCCTCTTTTTTCAAAGAGTTTAA
>CAYJFM010000018.1:0-18593 GCA_964369805.1 uncultured Oscillospiraceae bacterium | reverse complement strand
CTCTATTTATATAGTCTGGCCTTGTTGAAAGCCTTATTTCATCAATTTTTCCTGCTTTTTTAAATGAGGCAGCAACCTCTAAATATCCCCTTTGGTCTTTTTCTGGTATCCCTGTGAAACTTCCACCAAAAAAACCTATTTCTTTTATGTATTCTTTGTCTCTAAAATACTCTAAATAGTTTTCTATATATGCAAAAAGTCTAGAAGGGCTGATTGCCTCACTTCTAGCTGTAATTGTCTTTTGATTGCAAAACACACAGTCGTTTTCACATCCCATATGCGGAATAAATATGGGGATAATAACATGATTCTTCATTAAAGTTCCTTTGTTTAATAGTTATATATTTTCTTGTATTTTTTGTAATAATATATGGATAGAATAATTGATAATCCCTCAGCAACTGGAGCCGCAAGCCACACCCCTATAATTCCAATAAACTGTGGAAGTATAATTAGGCAGGCAACTAGAATTATTAATGACCTTGTTATTGAAATTGTAGCAGATACTCGACCATTTGAAAAGGCAGTAAACATAGCTGACATGAAAATATTTATACCCATAAATAAGTAAGCGATTGAAAAAATAATTAACCCTTGCTTTGCCATAGGAAAAGTTGTACTTTCAGGCGAAATAAATATTGCAACTGCATAATCAGCAAAAATCACTGAAATAGCAATTACTAATACTGATGCCGCCATAATAAACTTAAAGCTAAACCTAATAACCTTCTCAAGCTGGTCGTGATTTTTTTCTCCGAATTTAAATGCGATTATTGGAGCAACTCCAATTGAGTATCCAAAGTAAATTCCTGCTTGGAACATTTGAATATACAGAATTATAGAAATAGCTGCAACTCCCCCTTCTCCCACTAATTGCAGAAGTATAATGTTAAATAAAAAGGTTGTAATTGCAATGGAAATATTTGATACAAGTTCACTCATACCATTGTACATGCTTCTTCCTACAAGTTTAAAATCCCAAAGCGGTTTCTCAAAGTATAAAGAACCTTTTCTGTAAAACGCAAAGAATAAAAGTCCAAATATCCCTGGTATTGCATTTCCAATTCCTGTTGCAATACCAGCCCCAACGATTCCAAGATCAGCCCAGTTAGGAGATATCAAAAGATAATCGAATATCATATTGAAACAGCCTCCTGTAAAGCAAACTAAGAAGGCTAGTCCTGGTCTACCAGCTGCAATTAGTAAGGTCTGACAAAACACCTGAAATATCATAGGCGCCATAAAAATAGCCATGCTAGTTAAGTAGTCTTCTGCATATGAAACTAGATTCCCTTCTGCTCCAAGGAGGCTTACAATCTCTTCCGAAAAAATTAATAGTCCTATGGTAATTAAGATTCCAAGTGTCGCTCCTACTATATAAATAGTGCATAAAAACTTTCTAGCTTCATGAAGCTTGCCTTCTCCCATAAATTTTCCAATTATTGCAGTAGCTCCTGTACCATACATTAACCCTACGGCAAGCACCATACTAACTACAGGAAACACTATATTTATAGCTGAAAGTGCTGTTTCCCCAACTAGCTGAGCAACAAAAATTCCATCAACAATTACATATAATGACATAAAAATCATTGTGGCGATAGAAGGCAATGTATATTTTATTAATGCTCTCCCATGAAAGTCTTTTGATAATACGTTGTTTTCCATTTTAGTCTCTCCTTCTATTTTGTCTCTCTAATACAAATGTCATTAAATTTCTCTGCTACCTTGCAAAACACTTCTATCTCTTCTATAGAAAATGTTTCAAGAAGTTCTTCTGCAACTGATCTGTTGAAGTCTAGATACCCTTCTTTATATTCCTTTGGAATTCCATCTAGATTAAGGTGTAAATAATATACCCTCTTATCTTCTTTGCTTCTTTCTTTATATATAAAGCCCCTCTCTTCGAGGCCATTAATCTTTTGAGTTACATGTGGACGGGCAACATGCATCATATCTGCAAGTTTAGTTGCAGTATATTCTCCCGGGTGGGCCTTAATAATATCTAAGTATAATATGTCATTGTAAGTCATGTTCATTTTCTTTGCATCACCTTGTTGAAATTTCAATTCTAAAATAGCCATATCATGAAGCATCCTTTCAATGATTTCTACCACTTTTTCACTTAAATTGTTTTTAGTAAGTTTTTCCATACTTATTCCTTTCCCACAATAGTTATTATTCGTTAACAGTTACTTTTTATTAATAGTTACTATTATTTAACTATTATATCTTTTTTTTAGATAAAGTCAATAGTATTTGTGTTTGACAGGCTATAAGCTTATTCGTATAATAGATAGGTGCAATTTGCAAATTAAAATAATGATAGGAGATCTTATGTTAGATATAAAAATAAAAGAAGCCACAATTTCAATTCTTGATACAGGTATTTCTATGCCTGTTATTTCAACTGAAGTTTTAGAGTTAACTCCAGAAATAGAAGAGTATATAGAGGTTCAGGTTGAAAGGTTACATGGAAGTGATGATAGCAAAAAATGTACACTGGATCAAGGGTTAAGCCAGTTTCAAAGTGATGGTATCAATAATCAAGAAATGTATAATAATATTGCTTCGAAGTTCTTTAGAATAATGGAGCAAAATATTGATATACCAATTGGTGATCTTATAATGGGAAAGGCTATTATTGGTGAAGATGCTGCTTTCTTTTTCCTAAAAATGGAATATAAAGAAGGACTAACACATATGATTAGTCACTCAGTTCAAGGAAAAATTGAACTGGTACCATACAAAACTATCCTACCTTCAAAATCAGCAAAGGCTACCGAGGGCTTTATAGTATTTCCTAATACAAATGAAGCTCTTGTAGTTGAAAAACCTTACCTCTTCGATGATACTAAGGATGTTTATATTTCCTCTAGGATACTTCAAACAACTACAGAAAAGTCAGCAAAAGAGACTATTAGCGAGATTATGAAAACTGTAAAAACTGTTAATAAGTCAATGCCTATTGGTCGAGAACTAGGGGTGGAAAAAGTTAACACAGTGCTCCATAATACTATGAAAGATGATCTTTCATTAGATATTGAAAAAGTCAGCGAAGCTTTCTATCCTGAAGATGTTAGAGCAAAGACTGAATTTGTTGAAATACTTAAAGATAAAGAAATTGATCAAGAATTAGTTATTCCCGTTTCAGAAAAAACAGTAAAAAAATTCGAAAAAAAATTAGTTAAAACTTATGGTGGTGTAGAGATTAAAATCCCTGCACACGTTTATGCAAACACCGATGAAGTTGAGTTTATTAACAACCCAAACGGCACTGTTTCAGTGTTAATTAAAAATGTAAAAGCCAAGAATTAGATAAGTAAAGAAAAAAAGAGGCAGTCGCAATTAACTGTCTCTTTGATTCATTTTATTTTCTAGCTAAGTTCAATTTTTACTGCTTCTTCTGGTTTAAATGTGTTTGCTAAATCATAAATATTGTGACCTGTGCTTTCACCAAGAACTTTTCCATTTAATGTGAATGTTCTAATAAATCTGTTTTTTTCAATACAAGACCAGTGCTCAATATCCCATTTGATGTATCCATCTGCATCAGTTTTAACACTGTCTAAATGAATATCAACCTGTCTTCCATTCTCCATAATGTCAATTAATTCTTTTGTATCTTTAATCTCTATCTCTTCTTTTTTTACTGTATCAAATATTTTCATATTATCCCCTTCCTAATAAATATTTTAGCCTTACTTATTTTACATAATTGTTCATTATATTTCAATAGTTTTGTTTACTAAATTAAGCATCTGCAATACTGCCTGATTTCTAACACTTTCTCTCCCAGAGTTTCTAAGCTTAAGTTCCTTAACCTTCTCCTCTCCTCTATACTTTACAGCTATATAAACTAGTCCAACTGGCTTTTCTTCAGTACCTCCACCTGGTCCAGCAATACCCGTTACTGACACACATAGATCTGATGTAGTCTTATTTGATAGGCCTTCCACCATTTCCATTGCGACTTCACTACTAACCGCTCCATACTTTTCTAAGGTATCCTCTTTCACGCCTAACTCTTCAATTTTCGATTTGTTACTATAAGTTACTATACCCCTATCTAGAACTGTAGATATTCCATCATAGCCTACTAAATCAGCTACAAACTTTCCACCAGTGCAAGATTCTGCTGATGAAATAGAAATTTTTCTATCAACCAACTTCTTAGCTACTACAAATTTTAGCTCTGTGTCATCTAAAGCATAGATGTATTTTCCTACCTTTTCTTTTATCCTACTAATTGTTTTGTCAACTGCTACCTTAGCGGCTTCCTCTGTCTCCATTTTTGCTGCCACTCTTAATGTACACTCTCCAAGCTTTGCGTAAGTTGCTATAGTCGTATTTTCAGGATTATCAATTATGTCTAGTATTTCAGTCTCAAGGGCTGATTCTCCTATTCCAATTGTTCTAATGGTCTTAAAATACAAAACTCCATCACCCTTGTTCTCAAGAAAAGGCCAGACGCTGTTTTCAAACATTGCCTTCATCTCACTTGGTGGCCCTGGTAGTCCTATTGCTATTTTTTCGTCTTTTTCAATAGCAAATCCTGGAGCAGTCCCTTTAGAGTTTAAGAAAGTGGTCCCTCCTTTAGGCACAAAACATTGCTTTACATTATTCTCAGTCATTTCTCTCCCAAGTTTTGCAAAAAATATTTTCATCTCCTCAAGAAGGCTATTATCACAAACCAGTTCTTCTTCCATAACCTCGCAAACAACCTCTTTAGTCAAGTCATCTTGAGTAGGTCCAAGCCCCCCTGTTGTAATTATTAGATCAGACTCTTTAAGAGCTAGTCTAAGTGTTTCCTTTAGCCTTTCTGGATTATCTCCTACTGTATAGTGATACATAACATTAATGCTTAAATCTTGCAATTTCTGTGATATATATGCGGCATTTGTATTTACAGTTGTCCCAAAGAGAAGTTCTGTTCCTACAGCTATTATTGATGCATTCATAATCTACCCCTTAAATACATTTTTATTCTGAATCAAGTATTCGGCCCCCGATATTATAGTCATAAGCACAGCTGCCCACAATACAATTTGGTCTACTGGAATTTCAGTAAATAAGTTAAAAGGCCAGTTATTTAGAAGCAGGAGAGGTATGGCAACCATTTGAAGAACTGTTTTGATTTTACCAGTCATACCCGCAGCAATTACAAGGCCTTGCGCTGCTGCAACGGCTCTAAATCCAGAGATTAAGAACTCTCTAGCAAGAATCACTATAACCATCCACCCATAAACTTCACCCTTATCTACAAGACAAACTAAGGCAGCCATAACTAAGAGTTTATCCGCAAGTGGATCCATAATTTTCCCAAAGTTAGATACGAGATCCCACTTTCTTGCCAAATATCCATCTAGAGCATCTGTTGCTGCTGCTAGTACAAATATGGCTGCTGCTGCATAATTATAGCCTAGCATATATACTACTATGAATATTGGAATAGCTATTATTCTACCCATTGTTAATTGATTTGGTAAATTCATTTTTTCTCCTTACTTGTCTTTTGCATTCTGTGCAAATTACATACTTTACAAAACTACATTCATTCCATTTGTAATAACTCTTTTATACTTCTGCTTGTCCCAGTATCATATTTAATATTTCATGGGCAACTTCATCCTTTGTTAATAGAGGCAGCTCAACTTCGATTTCCTCTGTGATTAAAGTCACTGCATTTGTATCTGTCCCAAAACCAGCACCTTTATCTCTTAAGCTGTTTGCTACTACCATATCAATATTTTTTCTCTCAAGTTTCTCTCTAGAATTATTAATTAAGTTTTCTGTTTCCATGGAAAATCCACAAATAAATTGTCCAGCTTTTCTATTATGCCCAAGAGTCATAAGTATATCATCAGTTTTTTCGAGTGGTATTTCAAGATTTCCACTTTTCTTCTTCACCTTTTCTGTACTTACATTAGTAGGCCTGTAATCAGCTACTGCTGCAGTTTTTATTATTATCTGATCTTCACATATATTTTCCATAACTGCATCAAACATTTCTTTTGCTGATACAACGTCTATTACTTTTACTCCTAATGGTTTTTCTATTGTTGTCTGTCCTGATACTAAGGTAACATTGGCACCTCTCATATGGCAGGCTTTGGCAATTGCATATCCCATTTTTCCCGTAGAATGGTTCGTAAGGAATCTAACTGGGTCCACTGCTTCTTTTGTTGCACCTGCTGTAATTAGTACATTTTTTCCTTCCATGTCCTTCTCAAATGCAATTTCATTTAGAATATGTTGCATTAAGGCTTCTGGTTCTGGCATTTTACCTGCTCCCACATCTCCGCAAGCTAGATATCCACTAGCAGGTAAAATTACTTTCATTCCGTAGCCTTCAAGTTTTTTAATATTGTCTTGTACTATAGGGTTCTCATACATTCCCGTATTCATAGCTGGAGCAACCATAATCTTGCACTTAGCAGCAAGCAAGGTTGTCGTTAGCATATCATCTGCAATTCCATTTGCCATTTTCCCGATGACATTAGCAGTAGCTGGTGCTACCATAAAAATATCAGCTTTTTTTGCTAACTCTACATGTTCAACATCATAACTATGATTTCTATCAAAGGTGCCAGTTATAGTTCTATTATGTGTCAGCGCTTCGAAAGTATGAGTTGTAATAAACTTTTGGGCATTTTCTGTCATAATCACGTGAACATTTGCATTCTGCTTTTTTAACATACTTGCCAGATTTGCAATCTTATAGGCTGCAATGCCTCCACTAATACCTAAAACTACAGTTTTTCCTGTTAACATTTCTTTCTCCTTGTCTAAAGCTTAATTAATTGCTTCGCAAACAATATCATAATCAAAACCATCTATTACTTTTGCCAATACAATATCGCCTAAATTTAGAGGTTTATTGCTTTTTAATAGTACACCATTATCAATTTCAGGTGCATCATATCTAGTTCTACCTATGTAAGTATTCTCCCCTTCATCCTCTTCTTCAATTAAAACTTCTAATGTTTTCCCAATTTTATCTAAATTTCGTTTAAGTGAAAGTTCCATTTGAAGATTCATAATTGAGTTTTTTCGTTCTTCTTTTATTTCCTCATCAATCTGGTTATCCATATCAGCAGCAGGAGTTCCCTCTTCTCTTGAATATGCAAAGACCCCTAATCTCTCAAATTTTTCTTCTTCTGCAAGGTCATACAACTTATCAAAATCTTCCTCTGTTTCTCCTGGAAAGCCTACAATAAATGTGGTTCTAATATGAATATCTTCAACTTTTTCTTTAAGTTCTTTGAGAGTTTCTCTTATAGACTTTTCTGTTGATTTTCTTCTCATACCTCTCAAAACATTTCCGGCTGCATGTTGCAAAGGTATGTCTAAGTAGTTGCAAACTTTTTCTTCTGATGCTATTACTTCTATGAGATCACTGCCTATTTTATCCTCGTAGCAGTACATAAGCCTTATCCAAGAAAGGCCATCTATTTTGCAAAGTTCTTTAACTAGCTTTGCATAGGTGTTTATCTCTTGGTCTTTTAAATCCGTACCGTAGTTTGTAGTATCTTGTCCTATTAATATAATTTCTTTTACACCTTGGCTCACTAAGTGTTTTGCTTCAGCAAGAATTGCCTCTGGAGTTCTACTTCTATATCCCCCTCTTATAGATGGTATTACACAATAAGCGCAATTATTATCACAGCCTTCAGAAATCTTTAATGTTGACGTCCAAGGTTTATCGCTAAGAGTTCTATTTTCCCAAAATTCTACACCACCTGTGTAAAGGTCTT
Organism: uncultured Oscillospiraceae bacterium; assembly: GCA_964369805.1. Taxonomy (GTDB): domain Bacteria; phylum Bacillota; class Clostridia; order Peptostreptococcales; family Anaerovoracaceae; genus CAYJHC01. The sequence goes on along the minus strand of CAYJFM010000018.1, from coordinate 10,836 downwards.
TTTCTTCTTTGTATTCACTTAGAAGTTTAACTCTGGATTTTTCTTTATCACCATTATTCTCTTTTTCTTCTGTTTTATCCTTTTCAGTCAGCAGTTTTGCTAACTCTACATAGTCATTCACCCCTGTAATTATATCAATTTCAGGTATCTCTTCATATAGCTCTTCTCCATATCTTTGAGATAAACAGCCTGTTACTACTAATGTTTTTTCTAACTTAGCCATTTCGAATATTTTGTCAATAGACTCTATTTTAGCATCATTGATGAATCCACAGGTATTTACAATAATGCAATTTGCCTCTTCTGCATCATTTGTTAGGCTGTGTCCACTCTTGTTAAGAATTCCCTCAAACATCTGTGTATCACTTAAGTTTTTAGGACATCCCATTGTTTCTATAAATATTTTCATCTAGTCTTCCCTTCTTTGGTCTTCAAATTCACTTTCTATATCTTCCATAGCATATTCTTCCATGCCATAGTTTTCTACTTTTTCTACTTCTTCAACAGTTTCTTCAGGTTCAACCGGGCTGCCTCCACTCTTTAGGTTGTCCCATTCCATTTGGTTTAATAAGACCTGCCTTGCCTTTGACCCTTCTGAAGGACCAATTACTCCTAATGCCTCAAGCTCATCTATGATTCTTGCAGACCTATTATATCCTATCCTAAACCTTCTTTGTAGCATTGATACTGAAGCCTGCCCTGCAGATATTACTACTAATGCAGCATCGTCAAGTAGCTCATCAGTTTGAGTTCCATTATCTGCTGCTACCGCTCCTGCAGTTTCACCATTTTCTATTTTTTCAATTACATCTTCCTCGTACTCTGACTCTTCACCATTTTTTTCAATAATATAGTCTAGCACATTTTTAATTTCACCTTCAGAAATATATGGGCACTGAATTCTAACTGGCTTTGAAGTATCCCCTGTTTTAAAAAGCATATCTCCATTACCAACTAACTTCTCTGCGCCTGCCATGTCAATTATTGTTCTTGAGTCGATTTGGGATGACACCATGAATGCAATTCTTGATGGAATATTAGCCTTTATTAGCCCTGTAATTACATCTACAGATGGTCTTTGTGTTGCTACTATAAGATGCATTCCTGCGGCCCTTGCCATCTGAGCTAATCTACAGATTGCGTCTTCAACTACGGAAGATGCCACCATCATTAAGTCTGCAAGCTCATCTATAACAATTACTATTTGCGGCATAACTTTTTCTAGTTCACCATCAGCCTTCATTTTGTTATTATATGTTTCTAAGTTTTTGGTGCCTGTTTCAGCAAATTTTTTGTATCTTTCAGTCATCTCACCTACTGCCCAGTTCAGCGCTGATGCTGCCTTTTTAGGATCTATTACAACAGGAATTAAAAGGTGAGGAATTCCATTGTAGTTTCCAAGTTCAACCATCTTAGGGTCAATTAAAACAAGTCTTACCTCTTCAGGTGAAGCTTTATACAGTATGCTTGAAATAATAGTGTTTATGCATACTGACTTTCCTGCACCAGTTGCTCCCGCAATTAAAAGGTGAGGCATTTTTTTCATGTCTGCAACCACTGAGTTTCCTTCTATATCTCGTCCTACAGCAAAGGCAATCTTTGATTTATGTGATTTGAATTCTTCTGTAGTTACAATATCGCCGAGGGTGACCATTTCTCTTTCACCATTTTCTAGTTCAATACCTACGGCGGCCTTTCCAGGAATAGGAGCTTCTATTCTCATTGTCTTTGCTCTTAAGTTTAAGGCTAAGTCATCTTGCAGTCTTACAATGCTGTTAACTTTTACACCCACCGCTGGTTGTATCTCATATCTTGTGATTGAAGGGCCTTCCGTAACATTTATAACCTTTGCATCTACACCAAAACTATTTAAGGTTTCTTCTAGCTTTATTGCTCTATCCTTTGTGGATTCCGAAATACCCACTTTTTTCTTCACTTGTCCCTTATTTAAAAGACTTATTGGTGGGAATTTATATTCTTGTACATGTTTAGTTGTATCAATCTTCAAATCTTCTAACTCAGTTTTTTTTGTAATTATCTCCTCTTCAGAGGTTTTTGTTCCAGCAGCTGCACCTGTGAGATCTTTTATCTCCTCAGCTTTTTTATCATCTGCTATACTTTCTTTCATCCAGTGAGGTTGATTTGTATCTTTTGAATTTTCTATTTCATCCTTCTTTTCACTATCTAAGATTTCTTCTTTTTCAAAATCAGAAACTGATTTTAAAGCAGAAGCCCCAAGGACTCCACCAGCTTCTTTTGCAGTTAAGTTTTTATCTCCTCTTGTTGCGTTAAGAACTCCTCCAGCTTCCTTTGCAGTAAGAATGCCAGTGCCAACTGAGTGAGCTGCCGCTTCTCTCTCGATTAAAGCTTCCTTCTGCAATTTTTTTTCTGCTTCTAAGTTTAAACCAAAGTCAGCTGTTGTCTCTTTTGCATCTCTATCTAATATGCCTTTAATTGGCTCTTGTTCAAATTTTACTGGTTCTGAAATTGGGTCTTTCTTAGGTTTCCTATGAAGGAAGGATGGTTTGTTTATTTTGCTCACATTGTTTAACAATTGATCACCCATTGTGAGCTGTTCTTCTTTAAGGGCTTCCACCTCTTGCTGGCTTGTTACAAATACAGCTTTTGGTGCATTAGGCCTATTTTTATCAAAAGGATTAGCTATGATAAATGCAGATTTCTTCTTTGGATTAACTTCTGCCGCCCTTGCAGCTTCAATAGCTTCCTCAGCCCACCTTTTTTCTCTTTCCTTTTTTAAAAGTTCTTCTTCTTTTTCTAGAACCTGCCTGATATATTCTTTTTTCTCTCTTTTTTCTTCAGCTTTTTTCCCTCTTGCTTCAAGGAGCCTAGAAAGTGGTGTGTTAAGTAATAAAAGTAATGAAATTAGCATTATTATTATTACAAGCAAATATGCGCCATAAACACCAATTGCTTTAATCATATATGTCCCTACATATGTACCAAAAATGCCACCGCCTTCAAGTGATATTCCTGTCCTGTACACATTTTCAAAATTCAGAATTATATACCTGCCTTCTCCTAAAAACCTCATTGCATTTAGAAGGTCGATCATTAGATAAAGAACCGTAAGCAGAACAATTGTTTTTATCTTAAAGTTTGCTGTAAGACCTGCTAGCACAAGTATCGCATAAGCGATTAAAAAATATGGCAAAATCAAAGCACCAAAACCAAAGGTTCCTTTTAGTAAATCCCCTACTGTTTCTCCAACAATCCCTGCTGCACTCGTCTGCATTGAAATAATTAGAAAAGCCCCTATAGCTAATAGTACTATTCCCGCAATTTTATTTTTAACTGCCGGTGAGGCTATGCCATAATTTTCTAGATTTTGCTCTGAATGCTTTGTGTTTTTACTCTTTGAAGTTGTTGTTTTACTTTTTTTAGTTGCTGCACTCTTCCCTGCCAAAATTTCACCTTCCTTAATTTATTAAATTTCTTTGGATATGTATCTTTTATTATGCTAAAGTGCTATATCCAATTAAGAATATTCCTAAAGCCCATGTATATATAGAAAAATATATTAATTTTTGCTTTGAAACAATTTTAATCATAAATTTAATTGCTGCATATCCAGATGCTGCTGCCACTGCCATTCCAATAAATACTGGTAAAATCAAAGCAAAGTCTAGACCTTCAGAAATTGCACTAGGAACCTCTAATACTACTGATCCAATAATTGTAGGTATAGAAATTAAAAATGCAAATTTTACAGCAAAAGCTCGTTCTTGACCTGATATCAATCCTCCAAAAAGAGTTGATCCTGATCTAGAAACGCCAGGCATAATCGCAATTCCTTGCATAATACCTACAAAGATCGCTGACTTAAACTTCATTTCCATAGGACCCTTTTTGCCCTTACCTAACCTTTGAGCAACTGCAAGTATAGTTCCTGTAAAAATAAGGCTACAGCCAATGGCAATAAGTGAAGTATATAAACCTGCAAAAGTGTCCTTAAAAGCAAAACCAATGACTACTGTAGGAATGGTTGCCACGACTATTAAGCAGCCAAGCTTTCTTGTTTCATTACCTTCTAAACAAAGTCCCTTGCCCTTTGCAAGATCAGATATTAGCTTAAATAATTCAATTACCAAAGCCTTAATATCAGCCCAATATACAATAAATACCGAAACAAGTGTTCCAAGATGTAGCATAACTGTAAAAAACAACACGCTGTCCCCTTCTATCCCAAAAAAGTACTGCATTATTGCTAGGTGCCCAGAGCTACTAATTGGTAAAAACTCTGCAAGCCCCTGCAAAAGTCCTAGAATAATTGCTTCAAATATCGTTAGTGTTTCCATATAAAATTATCTCCTTTAGTAAGTTTGACTTAAATTCATAAACTGTAAATAGACAGTCTATAACCTATTTATTATACACTAAAATTTGTAAATTTACAAATAAAGCTACAGATTGGGGACATCTCAAGCATAAGACTTTTCTTGTATTTTTTCCCAAAAGTTCACTTTTTTTAATGTAATTTTCTACAAAATATGTTATGATGTTTAAAGTATATTCACTAAGGAGGTAAATAAATGAATAGAAAACCAAATTTAGCCATCGTTGGCGCAACTGGAGTAGTTGGAACTACATTTCTGAAGGTATTAGAAGACAGAGACTTCCCTTTTGAGAACCTGTATATTATGGCTTCAGCTAAATCAGCAGGAAATACAATTACGTTTAAAGGAAAAGACTATATTGTTGAAGAGTTAACAGAGGACTCATTCAATAAAGATATTGATATAGCTCTATTCTCTGCCGGAGGCTCTGTTAGCGAAAAATATGCACCAATTGCAGCAAAAAACGGTGTTATAGTTGTAGATAATAGCAGTGCATGGAGAATGGATCCTGAAGTTCCACTAGTAGTTCCTGAAGTAAATCCAGAGGATATCGCTTGGAACAAGGGTATTATCGCAAATCCTAACTGCTCAACAATTCAAGCTATGGTTGCTCTTAAACCTCTTGACGACGCTTTCGGAATCAAAAGAGTAGTATTCTCTACATATCAAGCTGTTTCAGGTTCTGGCGTAAAAGGTATTTCTGACCTTGAAAATGGACTTGCTGGAAATGATACAACTAACGCATATGCTCATCCAATTGCTGGTAACTGTCTGCCTCACATTGATGTATTTACAGATAATGGCTATACAAAAGAAGAAATGAAGATGATAAAAGAATCAAAGAAAATTCTTCATAGAGATGATCTTAAAGTTACTGCAACTACTGTTAGGGTTCCTGTATTTGATTCTCACTCAGAATCAATAAATGTTGAATTTAATAAAGAATTTGATTTGGAAGAAGTAAAATCAGTACTTAAGAATGCTCCTGGCATTATATACCAAGATGATGTTGCTAACAATGTATATCCTCTTGCAAGAGAAGCCGCTGGCACAGACCCTGTTTATGTTGGTAGAATAAGAAGAGATTTTTCACTAGATAACGGAATCAACTTCTGGTGTGTAGCAGATAATATTAGAAAAGGTGCTGCTACAAATACAATCCAAATTGCAGAAGAGTTAGTTAAAACATATTTAAAATAATTACAGAGACAAAGACTTTCAAAACCAAACCGCGCCTCCCCTATAGTAGAGGTGTGGTTTTTTTTTAGGCAACAGTATACCTCATGCACCAAGATTACTGATATGTGAAATTTCTACACTGCCACCTATTTTTATGATAAACTGTAAAGGTCTATGTGCTTTATAATAGATATTGTCAAAGGAGAAAGATGAACACTATAAACGAAAATTACAATTTAAAAAAAGAGTTTGCTAGATATGTAAGCCTTAATATGCTTAGCATGATTGGTTTTGCCTTCTATATTTTAGTTGATACCTATTTCATTGCAGAGGCAGTTGGTACTTTTGGCCTTGCAGCATTAAACTTTTCAATACCCGCATTAGCTTTTTCACAAAGCTTTATTCTAATGATAAGTATGGGTTCAGGCACTCTTTTTGCTGTTAACAAGTCACGAGGTGGTAACGAAAAGAATGTTTACTTCACACACGGGCTAATACTAGGGCTCATAGTTGCATTAATTTTTGCAGTCGTTGGCCTACTTTTTTCAGTTGAAATTTCTATTTTACTTGGTTCTAGTGGAGAAGCGGTGCCACTTACTAATATATATGTTGTCATGATTTTAGGTTTTGCACCTTTTTTCTTCTTAAATAATCTCCTAATGACATTCATCAGAAATGATGATAACCCTAGACTCCCAATGATTGCAATGATAGTGAGCTGTCTAGGAAATATTCTTGGTGACTATGTCTTTTTATTTATTTTTGATATGGGGATGTTTGGAGCAGTGCTATCTACTTGCATTTCTCCCTTTGTAAGCATGGCTTTTCTTCTAACTCATATTGTAAAAAAGAAAAACACCTTCCATATAGTTAAGTGTAAAATTCAATATAAAAAATTTATAGAAATTTGCAAAGTTGGTCTTTCAGCTTTTGCTGGTGAGCTTGCTACTGCAGTTTCCATTGCAACCTTCAATCTGCTAATTATGAATATTTCAGGTAATATTGGAGTTGCTGCATACAGCATAATCACTAACTTTGCTTTTGTTATGAATTATTTATATACTGGTCTTGCTCAAGGTATACAACCCCTTGTAAGCAGCCTCTATGGGCAGTTCAAAATGGAGTTAGTTAACAAGACTAAGCATTACGCCATAGCTACTGCTACTGCTATTTCAATAATTGCATATGTTATAGTCTTATTCTTTACTGATGAAATAATCCAAATTTTCAATGCAGAAGACAACGCTTTACTAGCCGAAATAGCAAAACTTGGGACTTTGATTTTTTTCATTGGCTACTTTTTTGCAGGAATAAACTATGTTAGCGCATCTATACTTAGTGCAAGCCTTAAAGCAAAGCGTGGAATGCTCATTGCAGTTTTGCGCTGCAGTGTAGTTCTAGTTCCAGTTGCTATTATTTGCGCAAGCATCTTTGGATTAATTGGAGTTTGGAGTAGTTTTGTCATTACGGAGTTTCTAGTATTTGTACTATCTCTATTATTCTTAAAGCAAGCAGCTAAGGAAAATCAGCTAGAGATACAAAGCAAATAGTATTATGCATCAAATTTCTAAGGAGAATTTTTAATTATGTCACGAACTACTTATGATTTAAGCCCTGATTATAATTTAAAGAAAGAGTTTCTAAAGTACACAAGCTTAAATATCTTAGCGATGGTAGGCTTCGCCTTCTATATTTTTGTCGACACTTTTTTTATAGCCTTAGCTGTTGGCCCTCTTGGCCTTGCAGCTTTGAATTTTTCTATACCCGGGTTTAGTCTTCTGCAAGGACTTTCCTTAATGATCAGTGTAGGTTCAGCTACTCTTTTTTCAGTTCATAAGTCAACGATTCCTCCAAAAGAAGAAACTTCTTTAACTCACGGTCTAGTCCTTGGCTTAACAGTTGCTTCAGTATTCTTTTCTTTAGGCTTATTTTTTTCGGAAGAGCTTTCAATCATTTTAGGGTCATCAGGCGACGCACTCCCACTGACCAACATTTACCTAAAAGTTCTTTTTATTTTTGCACCAGCAAATATAGTTAACAACTTACTCTTAGCCTTCATCAGAAATGATGGAAATCCTAAACTTCCTATGATAGCAATTATTTCAAGTAGTTTATTTAACATTATAGGAGATTATGTGCTAATGTTTCCTCTGAATATGGGTATGTTTGGAGCCGTCTTTGCTACTTCCCTTTCCACCGTAGTAAGCATTGCAATATTGTCCACTCACATTTTCAGAAGAAATAACAGTTTTTCACTTGTGAAATGCAAAATACAAGTACATAAGCTTTGTGAGATTTTAAAGCTAGGCTTATCGTCTTTTGCAGGTGAAATGGCAACTGCTATTTCCGTTGCTACTTTTAACTTTTTAGTTTTCGGAATTGCTGGTAATATAGGAGTTGCAGCCTATGGTATAATTACAAACATCGCATTTGTACTAAATTACTTATATACCGGCCTAGCCTTAGGAATTCAGCCAGTAGTTAGCTTTCTATTTGGCAAACGACAGTTTAGGGCATTAAATAAAACTGTGACATACTCACTCATCTACGCCCTCGTTATCGCAAGCCTTGCATATACTTACTTATTCTTCTTCACAGACTTAACAGTAGGAATCTTTAATACAGAAAACAACAAAGAACTAGGAAGCATAGCACATACAGGTGTACTAATTTTCTTTGTAGGGTACTTCTTTGCAGGTATTAATTATGTTTCAGCTTCAATTCTCAGTGCTTCTCTTAAAGCCAAGCGTGGCATGACCGTCGCTATTTTAAGATGTAGCATTGTATTAATTCCTTTTGCTATCATCGGTGCAACTACTTTCGGCTTACATGGGCTGTGGTTCTCTTACATAGCTACAGAGCTAGTTGTGGCTGTGATTGCAGTTGTCTTCTTAAAACAACTTCGTAAGGAAAATCTTCTAGAGAATAGCAAGAAATCAATATAGTTAGAGGTTGCTCCATATTAAAGAAATTCCATAAACCACCCTCTAATTGACTACAATAAAATGCCGACCTCCTTATGTAAGACTCTTAAGTCTGACTTCTGGAAATCGGCATAAGTTTTAGTATAGATAACTACTAATTAAATTCTTCTATTTTTTCAATTCTATCAAACGCTATTTTTAGTGACTCTACACTTACTGTACAAGCTATCCTAATATAACCTTCACCGCAAGATCCGAATCCGTTTCCTGGCAAAGTTAGAACATGAGCTTTTTCTAAGATTATATCTGCCACCTCTTCGGAGCTTAACCCTGTTTTTCTAATATTAAAAAATAAATAAAAGCTGCCTTTTGGCGGACTAATAACAGATAGTTTTGGTATTTTGTTTATCCTATCCGCTGCATAAAACATCCTCTTTCTATATTCCTCAATCATTTCAGGCTGTATTCGTTCCCTATTTCTTAAAGCAAACAAAGCTGCTCTTTGTGATATTGAGGGTGCTGTAAAAACAACATTCTCATTGATTTGCTGGATTACTTCAATAATATAATCTGGAGCTATAATATTTCCAACTCTCCACCCAGTCATAGTAAAATTCTTAGAAAAAGAATTAAGTATTATAGTTCTCTCCTTTACCCCTTCTAGTGAAGCAAAAGGCACAAACTTATTTCCATAACTAAAAGATGTGTAAATATCATCAGCTATTATTAATATGTCATATTTTATAGCTAAAGCCTTTATTTTTTCCATGTTATCAACAGTTAAACAGTTCCCCGTTGGGTTACTTGGAGAGTTAATGACTAACGCCTTAGTTTTTTCTGATATTAGGCTTTCAAGCCTATCCATATCAATTTGAAAGTCATCTTCTTCATATGTTGCAAGTTCTATAGGTATTCCTCTAGCTAATTTAACTTGCTCTGGGTAGGGGGTAAAGTATGGAGCTTGAAGAATCACTTCGTCGCCATCATCTAATATAGCCTCTAAAGCCAAATACATTCCTAGACATGCTGAAGCGCAGACAAATACTTCCTCATCAACAACATCCAGGTTGTATTCTTCTTTATAATACTTACAAATTTCTGCCCTCAGCTCCGGATCTCCTCGAAAGTCAGTATACTTTGTATGCCCTGCTTTCGCATCTATAAAGCTGGCTTCAATAATATCAATATGAGTAGTTAAGTCTGGATCCCCAAGACTTAAATTTATTACATCATCAAATTTCTTAGCTGCCTCATCAGATTTTCCCATTGCTGTTACCTTTGTTTCAGCATATCTTTTTGAAATATATTTTTTATTCATTAAATTAACCATTCTCCCATCAAAGAGCCAATTAAGGTAACCGCTGTTTCTGCTGTAATATTATTCTTATCTAAAGTAGTGTTAACCTCAACAAATTCCGCACTTACCAAGTTAATATCTGTAGCAATTCTTTCCATACAAAGGTTTGTTTCTCTGTATGTCAGCCCTCCAGGTACTGTAGTTCCTGTTCCTGGTGCATATAAAGGATCCATTGAATCCATATCAAAACTAACATGAACACCGTCTGTCCCTTCTCCTGCAATAGTAACTGCTCTTTTTATTACTTCTTGGATTCCTAATTCGTCAATTTCATGCATTGTAAAGGCTGTAATCCCTAATTCTTTAATTCTTTTACGTTCACCTGGGTCAACAGATCTAAGTCCAATATAAACAATGTTCTCCGCTTTAATTTTAGCATCACTTCCCCCAATTGATGTCAATTTTTCATGTCCAATGCCAAGAGATACTGCAACTGGCATCCCATGGATATTCCCTGTATCAGAAGTTTCCTCACTGTTAATATCTGCGTGAGCATCAAACCATATTACTCCAAGGTTTTTAACATTTTGTAAAACCCCTGCAATAGTACCTATAGCAATTGAATGATCACCACCAAGAACTAAAGGAAAGCTCCCCTTATCCATTATTTCTTTAACTTCAGCACATACCTCAGTGTTTACTCTAGTAATCTCACCTAAGTTTTTTAAATTTGTCCCTTCTGTTATTTCAACTTTGCTGTGTTTTTTTGCTACTATATCTCCTCTGTCTTCAACTTCATAGCCAATATTCTCTAGTCTTTTCACTAACCCCGCATACCTTATGGCGTCAGGTCCCATATTTACACCTCTTGTGCTCGCTCCTAAGTCTAAGCAAACACCCAGAATTGAAACATTTTTATTAATATCTGGTCTCATAGAGTTCCTCCTTATTATGATAGCTTTATTCCTATCCTTACAAAATTAATTAGTATACACAATTCTAATTTTACCATAATTCACCATCATCTTCAACATCAAGACTTTTTACACAACCTAACTTCCCAACATTTACCCAATTTATG
>CAYJFM010000017.1:39268-42803 GCA_964369805.1 uncultured Oscillospiraceae bacterium | reverse complement strand
TCTTTCAACCTCTTTAGTGTGCAACTTTTACCTTCTTAGGTATTTTAGATGCAAGATAAAAGTTTATCATCGAAATAATAATTCCGCCAACAAATACATATATGTACCCACTTGCTCCGCTTGAATACCATGCGTAACCTGCTACTAAAGGAATTAGCATTGAAACTACATGATCCATACTTTGGCCCATGGATAATGTCTTTGCTACCTCACCAGGTTCTTTAGACATTTTTCTCACATAAGTCGCTCTTGCCATGACTGCTGATTCCATTAGTTTATCTAAGATATAACATCCTGCTACTATCCACAGTGCAATTTCAAAGGGAAGTAAGCTTTTAGAAAAGGCAAATCCGATGCATGCAACTGCCATAATTACAGCTTCAAACTGAAGGGCAGCTCTTTCCCCACGCTTATCAATTTGTCTTCCAAACCAAGGCTTAAAAAATAAGTTTAAGACACATACTGCAAGAAACATTCCAGTAATAAAAGTTACTGACCTTCCAAAAATATCTATTAACAGCCAAGGGGCAAAAGTTAGTGTAATCTGCTTCCTAGCTCCATTCACTATTGCGAGACCATAGTATAGTTTTAACTCTTTTCTGAATATAAACTTCTTTTCTGTAGATGTGGCTTTTTTATCATTTTTCATAAATAGAAATAAAATTCCTGCTAAAGTCATTGCGCAACCAGAAAAGGTAAACACAGCTGCATACGATACATCTACAAAGCTATATATTAAGAATAATGATAGAGTTGACACTATTATGGCAAGACTTCCCAAACCTTGCACCTGTCCAAGTCTACTACCAAAGTTATTTCCATCAGCAAATTTCATAGCAATTGTATTAGAAAGAGGAATATATAGATGCTGCCCTGTACTGTATAACATTAATGTAATTAGAATTAAGCTATATTCATTTGGAACCATCCCAAAAAATATCAAACCTATTCCCCCAAAGATATTTGCAATAGCCGCAATTCTAATATCTCCAAGCCCGTTCATTAATCCAATTAGTACTACTGTTATAAGCCCTGGAAATTCTCTTGGAGTTTCAAGTGCAGCCCTTTGCATAACTGTAAAATTTAGATCTTCATAGAGTCTATTTGCTAGGGATGTAGACTCTATAGATGTTACAATTCCCATAAGCACACTTATAATTAAAAATAACAGTAAGTCTTTCGATATCTCCTTATTTCCTATTTTAATTTTATCCACTTAGTTTTTCTCCTTTATGCCATTAACTCAATTAGCCACAATGCTAGTGGTATAGTTGCCATTGATAAAGCTGTACTAAAAAACAAAATTTTACTAGCAAGCTCTGGGTTATTATTATGTTCGTTTGCCATCATTACAATGGTTGCTCCTGCAGGCATTGCACCCCCTAGGACAATTATCGCCTTAGCGGTAAAATCTATTGGTAGAAAGTACACTAATGCAAATGTTAGAACAGGAATTATTATATTTTTGCAAAGAGCAGTTTCCCATACGATATGATTTTTAAACATATCAAAGAAGTTGCTACCTGCAAGGGTACCTCCAATTAGTATCATTGAAAGGGGCGTAGCTATCCCGCCAACAGTTTCAAGGTAAAGTCCTATTGGATTGTCCAGCGGAATCCCTAAAATACCAATTAAAAGCCCTGCTATTACACCAATAATTATTGGATTTGCAAAAACCTTCAAAATACTTTTGGCTAGTACTTTTAAACTTTCTGTTTTATGACCCTTTATCCTCATGGTTCCGTAAGAAAATAAGTATAGATAAAGACAAGCACTATGAATAGCCATATATAGCATTCCTTCTTCCCCAAAGAAAACCAGTGCAATCGGAAACCCCATAAATCCATTGTTTGGGTTTGCCATAGATAGCTCAACTACTGGTCTAATTCTATCCGGGAAATTTCTTACTCTTTGATAAAACCTTGCAAATACAGATGTTAATATATAAATTAGTACAATAACAAGAAAGGTTATACCCATGGTCTTTAATATCTCTGGTTTTAATTCTAGGCTTCCCATATTCGAAATGATTAATGCTGTAAATGCAAAATATAGGACAAATTTATTTAACCCCTTTACTATTACCTCATCAATTATATTTAATTTGCGCAGTGCATAACCAGAAAATATCATAGCAAACAACAGAAAAAATTGTGTATACATTTTTATCCCCTAACAGTGGAACAGCTATCAAGCTTTACGTCTCCGCATTACTCAATAGCTGCTAGCCTTATCAATAATTAAATTACTACTATCTACCAAAATATAGATTGTTTGTAACGTACTCAGGCTCACAGGTTGGATCAAGTCCAAGGTCCTTTAGAGTCTGCTCATCTCTATCACTTAATATTGCAGTGCAGTGTGCCCTACACCCATCTAATTTTGTAAGTTGGTGTAAAGCATCCTTTGCCTCTTTAGATGTTGCTGCTGTCACTGTCAAGGCAGTAAGCACCTCTTCTAAGTTCAGTGTCTCTCTTTCATTGTGAAGGGCTGTTGTTTTAAGGTCTTGAATAGCTTTTATCACATTAGGTGATATTAAAAGAGCTTCCTCTTCCATCCCCGCTAGAGCCTTAATGGCATTTAGTACCGCCGCAGCTGAAGCCACCATCATCTTAGAACTTTTACCTGTAATAACAGTTCCATCTTCAAGCTCAATGGCTAGAGCAACTAAAGTCTCATCACAGTTCACGCACTCTTTCTTCGACTCAACATACTCTTTCGCTGCACCAACAACCTTTCTGTCTTCCACAGTTAACTCAAGCTCATCCATAATAAGCTTACTTCTGCTCAAAATATCACTGCCGATCTTACCTTTTTTGTAATCACATTTAGCAATTAGATGTCTTCTTATTACCTCTTGGCCCGCAGCCTCCCTTACAACCTCATCATCAGAAATTGCATAGCCTGCCATGTTTACTCCCATATCTGTAGGGGATTTATATTCACAGTCAGTTCCTGTTATTTTCTCAATAATACGTTTAACCACTGGGAAAACTTCAATATCTCTATTATAGTTAATGGCTGTCTCTCCATAAGCCTCCATGTGGAAGCCATCAATCATATTTACATCCTTTAGGTCTGCTGTTGCGGCCTCATAAGCAACGTTTACTGGATGCTTTAGTGGAAGGTTCCAAACAGGGAAGGTCTCAAATTTTGCATACCTTGCTTTTTGCCCAATTCTATTATCTGCATAAAGCTGGGATAAGCATGTAGCAAGTTTTCCACTTCCTCCTCCTGGCCCTGTTACTACTACTAAAGGTTTTGTAACTTCTATTCTTGGATTAGCACCATAGCCTTCTTCACTAACAATAGTCTCAACATCTGTTGGATATCCTTTTGTTGCTGTATGCTTGTAAGTTTTTATGCCTCTTCTTTCAAGTTTATTGATAAACATATCAACTGCTCTTGAATCTTCATATCTAGTAACTACTACTGAGTTTACTGCAAGGTCATACTTTCTAAATACATCTATTAGTCTCATAACCTCTAGGTCATAAGTAATTCCAAAATCTTCTCTTGTCTTGCTGGTAGCAAT
>CAYJFM010000017.1:0-39168 GCA_964369805.1 uncultured Oscillospiraceae bacterium | reverse complement strand
TTCATTCCTTCTCCTTCCAAAATTTAAAAATAAGCAAAGGATAGTGCTCCTAGCGATGTGATAACCATGGCTGCAATTACTATCCAAGTAATAATTTTCATTGCCTTCTTACTAAACATTTTTCTACCCTTCCTGTCTATTTCCTAACTCGTTGCCTTTTTAACTTCTATTCGAATAGAGCTGTGACTTCTTCCCAGTCCAGGCAAGTTAATTGTATAGTCCATGTCTATTTCTCCTAGTTGTTCATAAGTTAAAGTACTTTTAATATTATTAGCTGTTATTTCTACTGGTAAATCGCCATGCTCAGATGCTACAAGTCCATGGTGCATAGTTTTCTCTTCAAAGTTTAAGTTTGAAAAAATATTTCCTTCAGCTGTGCTTCTCAGCATAGATACTGTCTTTTCTGTAGTCCTTACAGTAGTGATACACCCTGGCATTCCAGACAGCTCGCTTTCCTCATATGCAATAGAAAGCCCTTCTTCATCTTGTGCCATAACACCTTCTGTTATAAACTCTACAGTTTGCTCTTCGTCATCACCATACCCATGCTTGCCTACTATTTTTAGCATAACATCTTTGTTTATCATTATTTCTTCTCCCTAAGCTTCCTTGGTGGTTGTTTTCTATATCTTGACATGTCCGCTTGCTTAGACTGAGCCTCAGTTATTCCTTCTCTCGCCAACCTTTCCGCTTTCTCTGCTTCATTTTGAAGACGTCTTCTTTCCCTAAATTCTTCATCTTCTTTACGAGCAGCCTCTTCTTTTCTCTCAATCTCTTCTTGCTTGGCCTTACGTAAATTCAATTTGAAATTCACCCTATTTAGGTGCTTTTCCATATATTCATTTACTTTATCATATAGCATAGCCATGTTTTCTTCTGCTTCAATTTTATTTTCGCCAATCGCAAAAACATAAACTTTCATTTTTGGCTCTGTCCCTGACGGTCTAATAATTACTTTTCCTTTTTCTAATAAAAATTCCACTGCATTTGCAGGCTCTAAAGAAATAAGTTTTTTTGTTATTGGATAATGATAGTCTCCTTGCCCGTTTATTATTCTTTGCTGTTTATCTTCATAGTCAATAAAGATTTTTGCATCCATACCAAAGTCTGCTTTTAGGAAGTGCTTTCTTACTCTTTCCATAACGCGGTCTCTAGCTTTTTCACCAAGGCTACCTGCCATATTGTAATTCAGTGACTTTTCAACAAAATATCCATGTGTAGATTTTATTTCGTCTAGAACTTCTATTAAGCTTTTCCCTTCATTCTTGTAGTGTTTTGCCATGGTGGCTGCAATTAACGCAGTGCTAATGCCATCCTTATCTCTAACAAAGTCTGATGCTAGGTATCCAAAGGCTTCTTCAGCTCCGAAAACAAAGTCTTCACTTCGCCCTTCTTTTTCTAGTTCATTTATTTTTTCACCAATATGTTTAAATCCTACAAAAGTCGGAATTACTTCTCCACCTACTCCTTCAACCATCTTATCTAAAAGTGGTGTCGTTGCAATTGTACGAATAATTATCGGCTTTTGTGGCATTGCATTTTTTGTTGCCTTTGCTACTAAAATATAATTTAAAAGAAGCGCTGCAATATCATTGCCATTTAAAACTTTATATCCTTCTTCAAAAGGAACAGCCATTCCTAACCTATCACTGTCAGGGTCATTTGCAATAATTAAATCTGCACTCTCTTTTTGTGCTAACTCTATAGCTAGCGCAAAAGCTTCTTCCTTTTCAGGATTAGGTGATGGGCAAGTCTCAAATTCTCCACTCCAAGTAGCCTGCTCTTCTACTGATAAAACGCTTAAAAATCCTGCATTTTCAAACATAGCCGGCATTACTTTTGCACCTGTCCCATTAAGCGGTGTGTACACTATCTTTATGTCTTCATTTCCACCTTCGGCTAACTTAAACTCCTCTAAATTAGCGCCTATGGCTTCTTCATAGCTATTCAATATATACTCTGGAAGCTCTTTTATGTAATAATCTAGATCCATTTGCAAAGTTTTTTCTCTTATATCATCAAAGTAATCAACTTTTTTTAGGTGCTTCGTTATTGCCTCTGCTTGTTCTTTCAAAATCTGCTTTCCTGTTGAGTCATATACCTTATATCCATTATATTCTTTAGAGTTATGGCTTGCAGTAATCATTACACCTAAGTCTGCATTCATCTCTTTCACAGCAAAGCTAAGCACTGATAATGGCATAGGCTCTTCAGCAATATAAGTTGTTACTCTATTTCCTGCAAAAATTTCAGCTGCGCCTTTTGCAAATTCTTCTGAAAAATTTCTTGTATCATAGCAAATCACAACACGTGGCTCAGAATTTCTTTCTTTCAAAAAATTAGAAACACCCTGTGTTAATCTTCTAACTACAGGTAAGTTTATTCTATTGGTTCCTGCTCCCATTACACCCCTCATGCCTGATGTTCCAAATTCTAGCTCTCTGTAAAAGGCATCCTCAATTTTCTCATGCTTATCGGTCATAAATAGAAGTTCTTCTTTTAAATTCTCTTCGATCTTCTCAGCTTTTAGCCAAGTTTCGTATTTTCTCTTAATTATATTCATTTTATCCTCCAAACCTTATAAATTATACTACAATTCCGACTTTTTTCCAATGGATTAGAGCAAATTTGTCACCTTCTCTCAAAACTAAATCCTTAAATACCCTTATATAATAAGTCATTTTTATCATCACTTTGAATTTGTTTTTATATCACATTTCCACCATGCCATCTTGTTAATTTAATAATTGAGACTAACACATAAAGTTAATGTATTTTACAAGCGAGGTAATACAAATGAACAACTCATCAAACAATCAATTTGAGGGCAATAACATAGGCTCTCCTGGTGATCAAACAAGATCCACCCTTTATGGAACAACCCATACAACTAACAACTCGAATAACCAAGATCCTTGGCAAAGGACTTATAATCATGAACCTAAAAAGAAGAAAAAGAAGCTAGGAACAACTGCTATAGTTTTAGTAGTTAGCTTTTGCCTTTTAGGTACGTCTGCTATTGGTGGCATCTTAGCATACAACGCTTTTTACGGCGGAGGGAATGATCAATACAGTCTACCATCTGCCACCCCTACTAATGCGGATTTATCAATGTCTGTAGAGGAAGTAACTTCCATTGCAGCTCCATCTGTAGTCGAAATAATGACGGAAACTGAAAACATGGCTTTTTTTGGGCAAACTGTTGTCACTCAAGAGGCTGGTAGCGGAGTTATCATCGATGATGCAGGATATATTGTTACAAATGCCCATGTTGTCTCTGGAGCAATGAAGGTCTATGTTACTTTACATGATGGCACTGAGTACGAGGCTCAAGTTCTTGGAGGAACTGAGGATATCGATATCGCAGTCTTAAAAATTGATGCTGATAATCTAACTGCTGCTACTCTTGGAAATAGTGACGATATTAACGTAGGTGAAGATGCTATTGTAATCGGTAACCCTTTAGGTACCCTTGGAGGAACTGTTTCAGCTGGTATCGTAAGCTCTACGAATAGAGAGTTAGAAATTGATGAAAATACAGTCATGAATGGTGTAATTCAAACGGATGCTTCTGTTAACCCTGGAAATTCTGGTGGTGGCTTATTTAACGATCAAGGACAACTAACAGGAATTATTTTTGCTAAGTCAGGCGGAACTGACGTTGAGGGGCTTGGATTTGCAATCCCTATTAACCAAGTAACTGAAGTTGTGGAGCAGGTTATCAATCAAAGTAGCGAGGTTGTAACCTTTTAGAACTTTTACTTCTAAATAATTAAATATAATATAGATTCAGGTGAGATACTTCCATTTATCTCATAAAACAAAAAATCCCGCAATTAACGGGATTTTTTGTTTGAATTATTATTTATTTTTATTAGAATCATCTGCATTTACTACAGCTTGTAGCCTTTCAATATGAACATAAGCTGCCTTGTTTGCCGCTTCTGGATCCCCACTGAGTATTGCCTTTGCAATTTCAGCGTGCTCCTCTATCATCTGTTCTGATCTTTTAAATTCATCGTAGTGAAGGTATCTAAACCTTAATACCAACTCTTGAAGCTGCTCCACCATTTTCTTTAGAATTTTATTGTCTGCTCCTTCTACAATTTGGTGGTGGAATTCAGTATCATACTTTATCATTTCACTATTGTTTCCTTCGGCTACCGCTTCTTTAAACTTAATAGTCGTTTCTTTTAGTTTCTCTTTTGCTTCATCAGACATTCTTATGGCAGCATATTCTGCAGCAAGGCCCTCCACATTTTGTCGTACTTCTAAGATTTCTATCATGTCCTTTTGCGAAAGCTGGGAAACATAGGCACCCTTTCTTGGTTCAATCGAAACAAGCCCTTCTTTTTCAAGCTGCCTAATTGCTTCTCTAATTGGTGTTCTACTAACACCAATGGCATCAGCGATTTCTTCCTCCATCATACGTGTTCCTGGTTGGATTTCCCCTTTTAATATCTGCTCTTTTAAGTCTTCATAAACTAGTTCTCTAAGAGGTTTATGTCTTTGTACTGTGAAATCAATCATCTTTGCTCCTTTCTCATTATGCATACCTTACTTAAGCACTTTCAGTTACCACACATAAGCTTGCACCCTGTTATGTCAATGTGCTTGTGAGTACCGTTTCTTCATTTATGTTTTTCACTTCTGCAAATGCTCTATCTAACTCTACTTCATTTTGAGATATCGCGAACACAGTAGGTCCACTTCCACTCATTAGAGTCATTCCCTCAGCTATATTTTGTTGCACTTTGTGTTTTGTATACACTACATTACTATACCTTTTTTTAACATAAAATTCAAGAACATTCACCATGTTTTCTTTTATTTTATTAAAATCACCTTTTTCCAGGGCCATCACCAGTTCATCCACATTCGGCCTTGGTCCTAAGTCTTCCATGTCTAGGCCTTGGTACACTAGCGCTGTTGATATCCCTACCTTCGTTTTACTTATTAATATTCTACCTTCATAGGGTATTACTGGCTCAAGAATTTCTCCTATTCCTCTCGCCCTTGCCGCTGCAAATCCATGCTCTGCCAATTTAGGAAGCTTTTCTTCATTTCCTTTGATCTGCACTGACAGAGAAAATGGTACATCCGCTCCAAGTTTTTTTGCTAGGCTACATAATTTTTCATATGTTAGGTTTGTTCTAAGCATCTGATTTAGCCCTAGCAAAGTTACTGCGCCATTGCCACTACCCCCTGCCATTCCTGCCTCTACTGGGATATTCTTCTCTATATAAATTTCTATTTCTCCATATGTTTTACTAAGGCTTTCCCCTCTTTGAATTTCATATTCTTTCTCAATTAATCTAGCAGCTTTATATACTATATTATCTTCATTTAAAGGAATTTCTCCAGATTCTGATGATATATTAATTCTAACACTCTCAGCCGCTTTACTGCCTTTGCACAGTTTGATTGTGACATTATCATATAAGTCTATGGCTTGCATTATTGTATCTATGTTGTGATAGCCATTTTCTAATCGCTCTACTACATCTAGGCAAAGATTAACCTTTGCATAAGACTTTAAAGTTATTTGCTCTCTTTCCATTTTCTGCCCTTTCCATTTTTCTACCTGCTCACTTTTCTCACCAAAGATTTTTGTCAGCCTCCCCTGGTTCTAATGAAGTTAAGGTTATATAAAAAGAGCGGCTTTGCCGCTCTTAGTTTGTTATTTACTTCTTGCCTTTTTTCTTGTTATTTTTCTTTTGAGCTGGCTGTTGTTTTTTTGTAGGCTCTGGTTTCTTCTTTTCATATTTGAAAGTTGAACCTGTCGTTGAGATTGGTTTAGGCTTAGATACCTTAAAGTTATCTTTAGACAGCTCTTTTTTATTTTCTGCTTCTTGTCTTTTCTTCTTTTCTTCTAGTTTCGCCTTCTTTTTATTTTCTCTCGCTACAATTTCCTCTACACTTTTGCCTGTATTCTTAGCTTCTTTGTATGGGTTAACCGCTTCGTCCTTATCTTTCTTTGCTTTTTCTGCTTCTTTCTTTGCGCTTCTTGATGTGAAGTACACCATACAAACTACCATTACAACCATCATTACAACAGATGTTATCATTGTAGTGTTTGAGTTTTGAGTTCTAAATTCAACTACTACTTCTTCTCCAAGTGCATCTCCGTCAGCTGAAACAAATTCTTCGCTTATAACTAGTTTATATGCTGTATCCGACTTTATTAAATCTTTTTCTTTTTCTCCCACTGCAAGTGCCATCATTTCTGATTTAGCTTCAGGGTTAAAAATTACTTGAATTGGAATTTCATTTCCTTCTGATAGTTTTACGTCTCCATCCTCTGTTTCAGTTTCATCCATTTCAATAAGTGTAACTGCTTTTTCATTTTTACTTAAATTATCTTTCGAGTATACATCTTCATTGAAGAAAACTTTTACCCCTAAGTTGTCAATGGCAGCCCCACTTGCTCCATCCTCTGGAGATGTTTTATCTACCTGAAAGGATGCCGCTGAAACTCCTGGCGCCATTACCATTACCATCATCATTGCTAAAATCAAGATTGTTAGTATTCTCTTCATTCTAATTGTCCTCGCTTTTCTTTCCTTAAATCTCTAAAAAAATCTTTGAGTATTTCACTACATTCTTCTTCCATAATACCCGAAGTAATATTTACCCTATGATTTAATTTTTCATTATTAACAATTTGTATTACTGACCCACAAGCCCCAGTCTTAGGATCTCTAGCTCCAATAACCAAATTATCAATTCTTGCTAAAACTATTGCACCTGCACACATTGCGCAAGGTTCAAGGGTTACATACATGGTTGTACCAGTAAGCCTTTTATATCCTAGTTTTTTGCAAGCTTTTTTTATGGCAATCAGTTCCCCATGATTTGTCGCATCATTTTTGCTTTCTATTTGATTATGACCCCTGGCAATTATTTTGCTGTCTTTTACAATTACTGCACCAACAGGAACTTCGCCTTTACTTCTAGCTTTCTCTGCTTCTTTTAATGCAGCTTTCATAAATCTGTCCATAATCTACACCTTTTAACGGTTCACCATATATCCATACATTTTTAAATTCTACCATAGTTATAGGAAAGTTTCAACTAATTTGATTAATTCTTTAAAGTGGTATGAGTCGCGCATGTCATCATCAACTTTCAAACCATTTCGTTTCAAAACTAAATACAGTTCTCTTCGCCACCACAAAAGTGCATGTGCATAAAATCTTATATAACTTTTGGTCTTGTGACTAATGATTGCTAGCTTTGAATGTGCTATATTGAAGTTAACAAAAGTGTAGTCCTTGCAAGTAGGATGCATTAAGTAAAGTTAGTGCCAATAGAATTTTCAAAATTAGTAAAATCAAATTTAATAGGAGGAAAACATGGCAAATAAGAAAAATAGGGGTATCGAGTTAATCGCATTAAACAAAGTACCAGAAAGTGAAAGACAGCACTGGATGTCAGTTGGTCTTGTTCAAGCGGGTTATATGATATCAGCAACTAGTTTATGGACGGGCAGTTTGTTAATTAGTGGTATGAGTTTGTCAAACGCTCTAATCGCTGGTGCCATTGGCTACGCAATAATTGTAATTATTTGTACTTTGCAAGGAATTATGGGTAGGGACTTAGGTGTTCCATCTATCGTAGCAGCTGGGTCAACATTTGGAGAAAGAGGTAGTCAGTTATTTGTTTCATTAATTATGGCTATTTCCACTATAGGGTGGTTTGCAATAAATGCCAATATCTGCGGCGCTGCTTTTTCAGGGCTTTTGGAAAGTTCTTTTGGCTTGTCTATACCTACACCTGTTTCAATTATCTTTTGGGGAGTTATTATGACAAGTACAGCAGTTCTTGGATTTGACAGCCTTAAGAAATTAAATATTGTTGCAGTGCCAGTTATGATTGCAGCTGTGGTTGTTGCTATGTACATGGCTTTGACTAGCGGAGAAAAAATAGATTTTTGGGCTTATATGCCAGCTGATGATATGGCAATTGATATGTGGGTTGGTGTAGACATTGTTTTAGGCGGATTTATTCTAGGAGCAATTGCTGCAGCTGACTTTACAAGATATCAAAGAACTAGAACTGACGTACTTAAGTCTTCATTCATTGGAATATTTCCACTTGGTGTTATTTTACTTCTAGCTGGTGCTCTGCTTTCTATAGTTGTAGGTAGTGAAGACTTAACAGTTATCTTTGTTACAATCGGTTTACCTGTTCTAGGGTTAATGTCCTTAATATTATCAACTTGGCCGGCTAACTCAGCTAATGCCTATGCTTCTGCTTTGGATATTATGAACGTTGGAAAACTTGATGATAAATACAGACCGTGGATAGCTGCAGGCTGCGGTTTATTCGGAACAATTATTGGCTCTTTTGAAGTAATATTCTATTTCGAAACTTTTCTAATCTATCTTAGTATAATCTTAACTCCTATTGCTGGAATTATGATTGCAGACTACTGGGTTATAGGCAAAGGGAAAGTAGAAAACTGGAAAGTTAAAAAAGGTTTTAACTGGATTGGTATAGTTTCTCTAGTTATAGGTGTTGTAAGCTCGCTATTCATTACAGTAGGGCTAGCAAGCTTCAATGGAGCAGTTATTTCTTTCGTAGCGTATTTAATAATAAAAAAGCTATTTGATAAAAATACTAACTAATAATAAGGTTTACCCTTAATTAATATTGGAGGAAAATATGAAAACATATTCTAAGCAAAATATAATAGATTTACTATATGGCTGCACAGTACTTGGTACTGGTGGCGGTGGCGGGCTAAAAGAAGGCCTTGCTATGATGGAGGAAGACTTTCAGCTAGGCAGAGAGCTTAAAGTTGTAAGCGTAGATGAAGTACCAGAAGATGCCTACATTGCTACCCCTTATGGCTGCGGTGCACCTACTCCTGAAGAGTCTGGAGAAATTGATCCTATGTATGCTGATTTACCTTTATACAAAGGTAACCCTGCAGTTCTAGCATTTGAAGCACTTGAAGAAAGTATGGGAGTAAAATTCTTTGCAGTATCTTCTACAGAGCTAGGCGGAGAAAATACGGCTGAAGCTCTTCATATTGCATGTACTCTTGGGCTTCCTATTGTTGATGGAGATCCAGCAGGGAGAAGTGTACCAGAACTACAACACTCTACTTATTTTATTAATGACGTACCAATTACGCCTATGGGATTAGCAACAAAGTTTGGTGATGTAGCAGTTCTAAAAACAGCAGTTGACGACTTTAGAGCAGAAACAATTGTAAGAGCAATGGCCGTTGCAAGTAATAATGAGATCTTAGTTGTTGATCATCCTATGACAGGAAAGAAATATAAAGAATCTGTTATCGTTGGAGCTATATCTTATGCCCTTAGCATTGGAGAAACTCTTAGATTTGCTCAAGAAGCAGGCGAAGAAGTTCCTAACAAAATTGCTGAAAACTTCAACGGTAAAATCCTTTTCAAAGGAGAAGTTACTAGTATGCCATGGGAGCTAAATGATGGATTTAACTTTGGTGATATTTACATAAATGGAGAAAACGAATTTGCTGGTGATGAATATAGAATTTGGTTTAAGAACGAAAACCTTGTTTCTTATAGAAATGGTGAAATTGATATCACTTGTCCTGATTTAATATGCGTATTTGACGAAAAAGGAAATCCAGTTACAAACCCAGATGCCAAAATTGGAATGAAAGTTACTGTCCTAGGCCTACCTTCACCTGAAATATGGCAAAGTGAAAAAGGGTTAGCTTGCTTTGGCCCTAGATATTTTGGCTTTGATGTAGACTATGTTCCAATGCTAGAAAAATAAGAAAAATTTAACTTTTTTCGATTTTAACTTTTTTCGAAAAGTTAGAAATTTTAAAGTTGCTTTAAGAATAATACCTTCTCAAAGCGCAAGATAAATATACATCAAAAAGATAAGGAAGCTCTGTAAAATCATATCCCAGAAGCTTCTTTGCTTTTTGGAAACGGTACTGAATTGTGTTCCTATGAACATATAGAATCTGACTTGTAATTTTGACTTCGGAGCATGCATCAAAATAATATGTTGAAATTGTTTCTACTAAATCATCTGTTTGTTCCTTTAACAAGGGCTTTGTTATATCTAAGTACTTTTCTACACCCTCATGCCCTTCCTCAATAATTTTATGTATCTTTAACCCAAAGGCAATGTCTTCCTTTGAGAAGGCATTTTTTCTTTTATATATTTTTTCTAAATACGGGATTGCCATTTGTATTTCGTTGTAATGATCGTTAAAACAGTTATAGGAATCAATATCAACAGTGTACATTTGCAAATTTTTATTGTTTAAAATTTCAGTGAATAATGTTTGGCACTCTTTTGTTAATACGTTCCTTGATCCTAGAATAATAAGCTGACCTTTGTTAATTGCATGAAAAAGGTTAAATTTGTTTAGTTTTTCCGAAATCTCAAAAAGTGATACAGTGCTATAAGTCTTAACCTTTATTATTTGTAGCCTGTCTACTGTATTTAGTTTTGGTACTGAAGTTGCACCAATTTTATTAACAAGGTAGGCATCCTGTCTAAGCAAAGCCTCAATAAGGGTATTTTTTGCATGAAAAAATGTATTGTAGTGATAAACTGATGTGAATAGAGAAAGCAATTCCTCAATTTCAAGAATATCTGGTTTGTTAAAGTTTCGATTTTGGTCTATTACTACAATTTTGAACTTTGCCTTATCAATTAAAATTGGTAATCCGTAGATTTCTATAGGCACACTATCATCTGTTATTGAGATTTTATCAACTTCATTTAACTCTTGTAGATATTTTGATATAAATTGGTAATTTAAGGTGGTATGCAAAGGCCAAAGTCCATTTGAAATAAGCATATCATTTTCATCACTCAAAAATATTGAAACCTTTCTATTATTAGAAATTAATTGAAGAAGCGTATCTAAATTTTGTGATTTCTCAGGAAATTCAGATATGATTTTCATAATATTCTTTGTTAGATTATCCTCGCGCTTTTTTTCTGCAAAAACGCTTTCCATTACGTCACTTATAATATCTGAGAATCGTATTAAAGGATGATTATCCGGAAAAATTAAAATAGGAAAATTTATTTCATCTGCCACTTCTATCAGTTCTTTTGGTATGGTTTTAAGCACTGTTCCTGTGTATAGCAAAACTAGTCCAACATTACCAGTATTTTTAAAGTAACGTATAGACTGACACTGTGCAGTCACATCGTCTTTAATTGTATAAAATGAAGAAATTAGGAGTTCATTTTGCGAAAGTATGCTGCTACTGTTAATCTCGCTTGATTCATAGCCATCATCATATTCTAATACAGAAATAGAAGTAACTATATTATCTAGTCCTTCTTTTCCAGCAATTACTGCTCCCCCTGAAAGCGATGGTAAATTAAAACAATCTCTAATTGTAATACTCATTTTATAAATCCTTTATATTTCTTCAAAGCTTGTAATTTCAGTCAGTTTATCCCTATATCTTATTAAAAGTAGTATGGCACAATAAAATTAAAAGTCAAGCAGCCTAGTACTATGCAAATTACACTCTCCTGCGCAGTTACATGGCATACTTAAACTGTAAACTATACAAACTTTTAGGATTTGTGTAATTTATTGACAAATAATATATTTTTATGTATACTCTACCTAATACAGTCACTTAAATTAAGCTAATCACGTGTTTTAATTAGGAGGTATTTATTATGAAGATTAAAAGAATTCTATTAGTTTTTGCTTTGGCATTTGCAATGTTTGCTATAGTTGGCTGCACTAGCGATGATCCAGACTTTACTGGGACCTATGATGCTATTTCTGTAGAAGGTGGCTCTACACCATGGGGTACTGCTGCTTTTACTTCAGCTAATGTAGAAGATACTACAATTATGATTAAAGAAGATGGTACAGGTATGCTTACCTTAGAAGGAGTTGAATATCCAATTACCTACACTACTGAAGACGCTGTAATCACCCTAACTGGTGAAGAAGGCCAAGAAATTAAGTTAGTTCTTGAAGATAGAGATCTAATGTATGCAGACAATCAGGTAACTATCATATTTGCTAAACAGCAAAGTCACCAAGATATTTAAAACAATATGGACAGCAAAAATCCACCCTCGGGTGGATTTTTTTAGATGTTTTCTTATGCTTTAGGCACAAAGTCTTCAGATAAGATTATTTCATCAAACTGATTTGCGTATGCATGTACAGCAGGGCTTCCTCCAAGGTGCATTAGAAGTAGGTTAGTCCCCTTTGCAAAGAAACCTTTGCTAGATAGCTCTTTTAGACCTCTAATAGCATTTCCTTCATAGACTGGATCAACTACTAAGCCTTCCATTCTTGCAAATTCTTTAATGCCTCTAAAAGTTTCTTCATCAGATTCCCCGTAATGACTTTCATCACATGCTATTATATCGAAGTCCTCTTCTGTAACCTGTGTTTCAAGGTCAAGCATCCTTAAAGCCTTATTAGCTAAATCTGCCACTCTTGCTCTTTTTATTATGCACTCTTCATCATCTGGAATACCAACCACTCTAGTATCATAACCCATAGCCTTAAATCCTGCTACAAGTCCTGCTTGGGTAGCACTACTTCCCGTACAGTGTAGTATGTAGTCATAATGCACTCCAGTATCAATAGATTGCTGTACTATCTCAGTTGCACATACCATATAACCCAACGTCCCATGCTCATTTTCAGATGCTCCGCCCATGATAATATATGGTTTGTTTCCTTTTGCCTCTAAGTAAGCTTCAAATTCATCTAATGGTCCTTGGTCTTCAATTGGCCTAACTTTGCTATCTATATATAGCTCTGCTCCCATTATACTGCTAAGAAGAATGTTGCCAACCTTTCTGTAATGTTCCCCTGCATCTTCAGTCCACTTGTAGTGAAGTAAGGCACATTTCAAGTTTGCCTTTGCAGCAGCTGCAGCTGTCTGTCTAGTGTGGTTAGATTGTATTGCACCTATGGTAGCAATCATATCTGCCCCTTTTGCTTTGGCATCGCCTATTACAAATTCTAGTTTTCTAGTTTTATTCCCTCCTCCTTCTAGGCCCGTCATATCGTCTCTTTTCATGTAAACATTTACTCCATCTATGGTCTTTGAAAAATTATTAAGCCTATGAATAGGTGTTGGTAATATAGCTAGGTTTTCTCTTGGATATCTATTAATTAATTTATATAGCTCATTTTTGCTGATTTCTTTTGTCATGTGTATTCCCTTCTCATTTATAAAGCGTAAATATTAAATTATTGAAACTGTTCATTTTCATGGTTTTATTATAGCTTTCCCTTTGATAATATGATATAATAATATTATCAAATTATATAAATATATTATCATATTATTATAATTTTTGAGGAGGTGTTTATGGATAGCCGAATAATAAAAAATAACAGAGTTGAGGAGTATTCCCACCCTGATTATTTTCCAGTTACCATATTTGAAACTACTTTAGATCCCGCCTCTAATGAATTAACATCGCTTCATTACCATGGTGATATCCAATTTACTTATGTCACAGAAGGTCCCCTACTCATCGAAATCAACAAAGAAAAGATTTTTCTAAAATCTGGACAAGGGATTTTTATTAACACTGGTTTTTTGCATGCCATTTACCCACAGGGTTCTAATGTTTGCGCTTACATCACATTTAATATTTCTCCTCATTTCTTTGCTGTAGCTGGAAGCACTGTACACAAAAAACACATAGCTGCTTTTTTTAGCAAAGATTCTATAGCGTATACTAAGTTCACAAAAAATAAACCTTGGCAGAAAATCATCCTCTCCACCTTGCGAGAAATGTATTCTATCGAACGGCAACGTCCCTTTGCATACGAAATAGATATGGCCTCTAAAATTTTTACAATTTCTTATGAGCTTATTTCCCATATCGCTACGCAGCTCCATCAAATGCCTCTTAAAGTTTCATCTCGTGAAGTTCGCATGGATAATATGCTTACCTATATTCAGCAAAACTTTAAAAGTAAAATTTCTTTAGACGACTTATGCCAAGTTGGTATGATTAGCAGAGCAGAGTGCTGTAGATTGTTTAAAAATACCTTAAACCTTTCACCTTTTACTTATATTAATTTACACAGACTCAATCAAAGCATGGTGCTTTTACTAAATACTGATCTTCCTATTACTGAAATCTGTCAAAGCGTTGGTTTTGGAAGCTCTAGCTACTATATTTCTAAATTTAAAGCTGAAACAGGAGTAACCCCCTCTCAGTTTAGGACTCAAAGCAAATAGTTTATCTACAGTTTTATCCACCATCTGTGGATAAAACCTTTAATAATTGTAGATTTACCTCATTTTCACACAGATAAAATCCTGTGTTTATTTTGATATTTCAACATTTATTATTTTCCACTGATTATTAACAAAGTTATTCACTGTTTGTGGATAACAACTAAAATTATCCCCTTATTTTCAAAAATTTCACTTTGAATCTGGGGATAATTTTTAATTTTATTATTTTTTACTCTTTAGTACTTTTACTTTGTAAAGGGTGTATATTCAACATCAAAACCAAAATACTTTGGCCCAAAACATTCCAACCCTTCTTTAGTTTTCCATATTTCTGGCGCCGGTAATGCGATCACTGTCATTTTCGTCCCTACTTTAGTATCTGGGTTTGTTATTGGGTTTCCATCACCATCGAAAGCGCATATTAAATCAGGGCAGGTTACATCAACTTTTCCATTTCTATATGACATTAAATTCTCATTTTGGAACCATATCCTATATTCTTCACCTTCGTATTCATCTTCACCCTTAGCAATTATATCTCCAAAGATAAAGCCATCTCTCATTTCCCACGGAGCTGCTGTGACCTCACCTTTAAATAATACTTTACCTTCAAACTTATTAGCAATTTCTACAGGCACTTCTTTTCCTTCCGCCTTAGCCATTCTCAGTGTTTCTCCTATTTCTAAAGCATATGTGTGGGCGCCTACGATTACTGACTCTCTATATACCGAACCTTTTGCAGGATGATCCACAACACTAATTAGATTATCGCTAGCAACAGCCATAGCTCTAACAAGCTGCTCTGCTCTAAAGTCATCATAAGTTTCGCCAAGCACAGCCACATCTCCAAATTTTGTCGCTAGGCCCATAGGTGCTATTGGCACATTCTTTAAAAAGTAAGTTGAATGTTGAAGCTCTGGAACAGATCTTCCTGCCGGATCTGCATCTGCCACCGGTAGTCCTAGTATACATGATACGTGTAATGCTTCTGCCGTATTTAACCCCCCTTGTTCTGTTGAAGATACTGCAAAAAACTCTGTATCCAAGTGCTTTTCAAGCGCTTTTAAAGCAAGGGTTGCTGGGTGCTCCTTTGCAAGTGGCAACCTTTTATACTTTTCTTCTAGCTCCATTCCTTCCGCTGGTGCAGGCGCTCCGCATCCATATGGTGTTGCAACGTAAGCCTCATCGGGTATATCATGCACAGATACTAATTTAACAGTCTTTCCTTCTGCATAGTCTGCCTCCATCATTCTCAGTCCTTCTTCTAGACCACCGCCACCGCCAGTTCCTAGCACTGTACATCCATATAGTAAGTCAATTACATCTTGTTTTGTTAATTCTCTCATAGTTATCCCCTTCTATTCTATTCTATTATCTATTTATCGTACTCTTATTCCCAATTCAATTCTTATAGCTTTCTTCCTGGAATCTTTAACACTTCTTTTTCTCTTTCCCAATCAATCCTATGCTCTGCTACACCATTTCCTCTTGACGGTGAAGGCATAAATTTTTCTAGTATTAAATACACTACCATAGCTATAAGTATGCCTGAATATTCTATATAAAGAATATATGCAACTGTTGCTCCAATTGCCCAGGCAATTACTCCTGCCCAGTTGAACCCTTTTACTGCATGCCAATTTTCGGGTTTTCCTTTTCCTATAATCCAATAATCTGCAAGTAGTACTCCGCCAATAGGTGTAGCTATACATGCTAGCATACTTAAAATGCCTTGTAAGTAGTCGAGTATTCCGAATGCTCCTAATGCTATCCCCAGAATACCTACAACTAAAGTAAGTTCCCTTCTTCTATCGTCTGGTACATTAAATATTTTGGTCACCGATAAAGCTGCCGCATATGCATTAAATGCATTAGTAGTCCACGTTGATAGAATTAATGATGTTATACCTAGTAACGGAATTCCTATTCCTATTAAAACCATACTTATATCATACTCACCAGCCACCTTTGTCATAATTATACCTAGAACCAGTGTAATAACTCCTAGTGGAAAAACCCCTAAAGCTGCAGACTTAAATACATTAACTCTGCTCTCTTGATACCTACTAATATCTCCAGGTGTAATTGCTCCTACAGCATAAAAATTAAAGGATAGACCAACTCCCGCAAGGAAGCTCATTGTAGCATCTACTTCCCCAAATATGCCTTCCCATCCATATTGATTCAAAGCAATGTATGTTCCTGCAGACATAATTATCATTAAAAGAGGCACTGCAATTTTATCTAATTTTTCCATAGCCTTCATTCCGAAAATGGCAGTTGATAACATTATAATTCCCCAAATTACAGAGCTAAGCGGTCCTGGAATATTTATTCCATAAGTATCTCCTAACAAATTAGCAAAGGCTTCTCCAGCTACTGCATTATTTATTCCAAACCACCCAATTAAATTTAAACCAAATACTGCTGATACAATGAACCTTGTTCCCAAAACTCCCATGCCAGACTGAGTTGTTACAACTGTTGGAACTCCAAGGTCAGAACCTAGCGCTCCCAAAATAGTCATAATTATTACTACTATTACATATCCTAATGCTCCTGATATAACTGCTGGCCAAAAGTCCATGCTTTCTGCAAGAATAGCTCCTAATAAAAATGAGGGCACACATACGCATATTCCTGCTTGAATGAATGCTATAGAAAGCCAACTCATCCTGTCTTCCATAGCAATAGGCTTTAAGGTATTTTTTTCAACCTCTTTTCCGTGTTTATTTTTTTCCATAATACTAACCTTTCAATTTTATAATTCTCAAAATTTATATGGTTATATTAACATAGTAATCTATTGCTTTCTCTACACTAAATAACTAATATACTATATTTTCATTGTTTATATGCACAATTACACAACTAGTTTCATTTATTTGATTTAACTAATTTGTTGTTTTCTATTTCTGATTTGGTTTCGCCATTTTTTAAGTGATTTCTGAACCATAAAAAACGAGATATTCATTATTTAATATAGATTTTAACCTGCAAAGAATCCTTCATATACAGTTCTTTGTACAAGAAGTAAGAACTATATATCAACACAACACCAATAATTGTCAAAACATTATTGCTTTTTGTATAACAAATTTGTTAATTTTCTTAATCTAACTTTAACGCCTACCAATATTTTGCTATAATTGTTTAATACTAGAAGTAAATATATAGTTAAATGTAATAATAGAAATTAAAAGGAGGCAAATATGCAATATGATATTCAAGGTGGTAACTTACCAGTAGTAGTTTGTACACTACAAAATGGTGAAACTCTAATTAGTGAGTCTGGCAGCATGAGCTGGAAGACTCCAAATGTGAAAATGGAGACTGTAGGGGGCGGAGCAAAAAAAATGCTTGGCAGACTAATCTCTGGTGATTCTTTAATGCAAAATAAATTTACTTGTGAAGGTGGTCCAGGGCTAATTGCTTTTGCTTCTAGCTTCCCAGGCGCTATTAGAGCTATCGAGCTTTCTTCAAGCTCAGTAGTAGTTCAAAAAAGTGCTTTCCTAGCCTCTACTGATGGTGTGGAATTATCTACATTCTTCCAAAAGAAACTTGGAGCTGGGCTATTTGGCGGTGAAGGCTTTATTATGCAAAAATTACATGGTAACGGAACTTGTTTCATTGAAATCGATGGTTCTGCTGTAGAATATACACTAGCGCCAGGACAAGAAATGGAAGTTAACACAGGTTATTTAGTAGCAATGGATGAAACTGTATCTATTGATATTGTTACAACAAAAGGTCTTAAAAATATGGCTCTAGGTGGCGAAGGAATTTTTAACACACTAGTTAAAGGTCCAGGAAAAATCATTCTACAAACAATGCCTATCAGCGGTGTAGCGGCTGCCTTAGCTCCGTTCTTTACAACATCAGAATAATAGATACACCCTTACTTTAACAAAAAAATTTAAAACATGTATTTAAAATCCTCCACAGTTCCTTCTTTCATAAGATTAGGGCTATGGAGGATTTTTGAATTGCACACTCGCTCATTATTTTGTGTGTTTTTCTTAATTATTCCATTAAATCGTGAAAATCTCGCGAAATTCCTCGTAAATTTCACGATTTTGTTGTTTATTTGTCGTTTTCGTGGTATTATGTATTTGTTATATCTACATAACAATAATGATTTAGAAGATTAAAATGATTTTAGAAAGAGGCAAGCAATGAAGATAGGCAAGAAAATTGTCCTAGTGCTGCTAGTAGTTTCCATGATAGTAGGCTCAGCTATGAGTGTACCTTTAAGTGCAAATGCAGCCAGCAACAATGTACCAAATTTTATATTAACACCCACCACCACAACTGGAACAGAATATAGTAACACTTTAAGTTGGCAAGATTTGAATTCCCCTAATTCATCTTCAAACAACATTAACTACACAATTATTACAGATACTTCTGGTAGCATGTCCACTGGTGATAGAATTGGTCATACTAAATCTGCAATAATAGACTTCATTCGTTTATTAAAAGATGGAGAGCAGATTACCTTAGTCACCTTTGATAACACGGCTACTACATTACACCCACAGTCTAATGACATTCTTTCTCTCGAAGCTAAAGCAAATTCTATGACTGCTAGTGGATCAACTAACGTTTCCGCAGGCTTACAAGAAGCAATTAATGCAGTAAATGCGGATGATGAAACTGATGCAAGTACAACGGAAAATGTATTTATACTAATCTGTGATGGCGAAGTCAACGACACAAGCTCGCAGATAACTCAGGCTAAAGAGCTTGGAATACCAATATATACTATTAATGTAGTGGATTCCTCGGGTAGCGATTTAGAGGCCATAAGTAATGAAACTGGCGGGAAAACCTATAAAAGTGATACAGCCGAAGAAATGTCTGACATTCTTACAGGCTTAAAAGATGATATTAGCCTTTATTCTTATGAAATCTATATTAATAATTTACTAGTTGATACTTTAACAGCAACTAGTTATAAAGTCCCTGATTTTTCGGACACTTCAAAACCTATAGTATCTGAATTCAAAAAAAATGATTCAGGAAGTTATAGCTTGTCAGGATATGATGAAGGCACTGCCTATTCATATCAAGTTATCGCAAGGCATAGCACTGACAAAAATAAGGACCAAAGTTCAAATGTGATTGAAATAGATGCTTTATCGGACATTAAAGGGTATTATTACTTGCTAAGCCCTTCTGGAGAACTAAGCGATTCAATTCCACTTGAGGCCTTTGATTTTGTAAGTGTTGAAGATTCAAATGACTTTAACCTTTTAGCCTTAGATCCGCATGAAGACACTTACCTTCATGTTTATGCTGTAGATAACGCGGGCAACTTTTCAGATGAATTTGTTGATTTAATTCCAGCAGAGCTTTTAATACCCCCTACTCTAGGTGGTACAGGAGAGGACAATAGTTCAACTAATGGAACCACTCCAACAACACCATCTGAGACAGAACCTACCGAAACATATATAATGATAAACAGCAGTGCTACAGCTGATACTTTTTCTGACATAGCTTTAGTACCTGTAGAAACTGAACCTACCTTAGCCGCTGTTGATAGTAGCCTTCAAAATAACTTCGCAGAAAGTATCCCTTCTGCTTTACAAGTAAATGATAGTAGCCAAACGGCAAATCTTGCAATTACCATAGCAACTGCTTTGGTCGGAATCACAGCTTTAGGTTTCTCATTAGCTCAAGGCTTTGCATCCAGTGCATTAAACTATTTAAAGTTCCTACCTACTTTACTTGTAGTAGTTGTTTACTTTTCTATGCAAAATCAGAATTTGCCAGGCAGTGATAATTCTACTGTCTTAGACGCTTGGACTTTACTGCTATTAATAATGTTACTAGTCCAACTACTATTACTTATGATATTTAAAAAGAAACGTAAGTCTCAAAATGAAACTAATAATGAGAATATCATATAATCTAAAACGAAAAATACTATATACCACTCACAAAGGCCTTCCGATTTTTTGTCGGCAGGCCTTTGTATCGTTACATAGTACAACTTTGTTTTTGTGCATAATTATATTAAAAGCTCATACTTATTTCTGCTTCTTTTTGTTATAATGGTACTATATTAATGTATTTTTGTTTAACTGCACAAAGGAGACTACTATGAGCGTAACAATTAATGATTGCCTAAAGCTTCCATCCCTCTCAGGAAGTAAAGTTGTCGCTGGCGAGAAAGGGTTGAGCCAACTGGTTAATTCAGTTTCAGTATTAGAGCATGATGATGGGTACATTGCAGGCCGTCCTATAACTAGTACCATCAACGAACTGCTGATTACATCATTCTATACAAAAAAGGATGATATTGACGCTCAGTGCCGTTCAATAAGATATTTTAAAGATACTGGAAATGTGGGCATGGTGTTACTTTATGTGGGCACTGTTATTCCCGTCGTTTCCCCTAAACTTATTGCCACTGCCAACGAAATCAACTTTCCTCTCATTGTTCTCCCCCCTACTCCTGTTTTGCTTAGATTCTCTGATATAATTAGTGATGTGATGGAAGTAATTTTCACCGATAGAAAACGTGAAAAAAACCTTCCTCAAACAATTATGCGTATCATGTCATCTTTGCCAGAAAACTTCAGAACCTTCGATAATCTTCTGCAAACAATTAGCGACCACACCAAACTCACTTTGTTCCTAACTGATAATCAGAGTAAGCTTATTTCTCAAGGTTTATGGCCACTTCACACAACTCTTCAGTACGAAAATTTTGAAGAGATGACTTCTCATCTTAAAATTAAAGATGATTTTTCCTTCTTAAGTAACGAAATTTCTACAAACTATATTAAAGCTCCTATTGTTTGCAATGGCAGCAGCTACTATATTAAAGTAATAGATCAAAACAATAACTTCTCTCACTCCCTTTTAGGCGAAATAGAAGAAACTCTTGCCTTATTCACATCAGTTTACTCTTCTTCTTTAGATGATATTTCCAAAAATGCCTTAATTCAAGCATTGATACTAGGGAACACTTACCTACAGGAAAAGATATCACGCACACTAAATTTGGATATTAATAGCTTATATTCATTTTCAATAGTTGAAGACTATGCAGATATAGAGACTAGTGTTTCTCTTCAGCAAATTCAATCTAAACTTTATTCTCTTGATTGTATATGTGGAGTTTATAGAAAAAGATTAATTATACTAAGATTTGATAAAAATCACCCAATGGATAGCACTGCTGAGTTTTACAAAGCCATCGAATCTTTACGCCTTGATTTCCCTAATGCACATTGGCTTCACGCCACTCTTGATCCAGGGCAGCATTTTTCAGAAGCTTTCGAAAAAGGAACTCTTGCTATATCACTTCTTAAATCAGTTTATCGACAACAACGAACTTTCACAAAACAGGACTATGAGTTCTCTCTATCCCTAAGTGCTATAATTAATGACACACCTATTGAATTAAATAGGCTATTAGGTAAAACAGAGTCTTTATTGCACCATAGCAATGATCAACTTCTTGAAACACTTTCAGTTTTTTTATTAGACACTAATTCTGAAGTAAAGTTAACATCTCAATTATTATTTCTCCACAGAAATACAGTTCAGTATAGGCTGCTTAGGATTAAAACCATTTTAGGTTATGATTTCTCTATTATGCCAAACCTTTTTGATATTTATAAGTCTTGCGCTATTCGCAGGATTTTAGCGGATATATAAATATTAACTTTATATACTACAAAGCTCCCCTAAATATATTGTTTAGGGGAGCTTGTTCTTAAATTAAATCAACAATTCTCTATTAATAGTTTTCTGTTCTAATTTCAAAGTATGCTCTCGGGTGGAAGCAAACTGGACAAACTTTTGGAGCTTCTTCTGAGAAGTGGAAGTGACCACAGTTTCTACATTCCCAAACTGTTTCTCCATCTTTTTCAAAGACTTTCTCTCCTTCTACGTTACTTAATAGCTTTCTGTATCTTTCTTCATGTGATTTTTCTATTTCAGCAACTGCTCTAAATCTAATAGCTAGATCATTAAACCCTTCTTCTTCTGCGTCCTTTGCAAAACTTTCATACATATCAGTCCATTCATAATGCTCGCCTTCTGCTGCAGCTAATAAATTTTCTGCTGTATTTCCAATTCCAGCTAACTCTTTAAACCACAGTTCAGCATGTTCTTTTTCATTATCTGCTGTGTGTGCAAATATTGCTGATATCTGCTCATAACCTTCCTTCTTTGCTTTTGATGCATAGTAAGTGTACTTATTTCTCGCTTGGCTTTCTCCTGCAAATGCTGCCCATAAGTTTTTTTCTGTTTTAGTTCCTTGGTATTTCATACAAACCTCCTTAATTTAAGTATTTACATTTTTTAATTAACGTCTTAATTAATTCCTATTATACCATTTTTTACTACTTATTTTAACTTATTTATCAAATAAGTTGTTTAAGTTTTTTAACGCATCCTCATATATTTTTACCGCCAAAAATAAATCCTCTTTTAATATGTACTCATTAGGTTGATGCTCTGTACACTCTCTTCCTGGAAACATAGGCCCAAAAGCAACCACATTTGGCATTGATCTTGCATATGTTCCTCCACCAATTATCTCAGGTGCACTTTCATTATCCCCAGTATTTTTCTTATATGCATCCATTAGGGCGTTCACCAACGGTCCATCCTTATCATTACAAATTGGTTCCTCCCAAAAAGCAAACTCTACTTGGAACTTGCTGTTCTTCAAAGCTTCTGTAACACCTTTAACAACTTCCTCTTTGCTAATTGTAATTGGAGTTCTAACGTCTAGTTTCAGCACTACTTTTTCTCCCTCAATAGAAATGTTACCTACATTGAGAGATGTATAACCGCTTTCTTCATCATAAAACTTACAACCAAAATTTTCTGCATCTGTTTTAAATCCTATGTACTTCATATATTCTTTAGAAAGATTACAATCAATTTTTGACATTAGCTTACTAATCGCATTTTCTCCCTGTTCTGGTGTGCTTCCATGAGCTGATTTCCCTTCTTCCGATAAAGTAAGTTTTTCACCATCCTCACCGAGAATTGTACACTTAGCAAAGTCAGCTACCATATTTACAGCTAAGCCTCCCTCAATACTTTCTACACCACTTTCTTTTTTATCCATTGACAAGTATATTTGGTTTAATCCTTTTTCTCCATATATTACTGGAAAATCCGCATCTGGAGTAAATCCTAATGACAACAATTCCTCGGTGTCCTTATAGTACTTTATATCATTCCAGTCCCCAACTTCTTCGCTGCAGCCAAAAATTATTCTTATTCTAGCATTAAGCTGGACAC
The DNA here is from genome assembly GCA_964369805.1 of uncultured Oscillospiraceae bacterium. Classification (GTDB taxonomy): domain Bacteria; phylum Bacillota; class Clostridia; order Peptostreptococcales; family Anaerovoracaceae; genus CAYJHC01. Next base: position 15,679 of record CAYJFM010000017.1, on the reverse strand, counting down.
TTTCTTCTAGTAACGTTTTCATCGCGTAAATCATTGCTATAGCAGGTCCCTTATCATCTATTACTCCCCTACCAATAAGTTTCCCTTCTTTTTCTGTAAGCTCAAAAGGAGGTGTATCCCAACCATCTCCTGCTGGTACAACATCAAGGTGAACTAAGGTACCAATTATTTCTTCACCCTCACCTATTTCTGCATATCCCATCAAGTTACTACATTTTTTCGTCCTAAATCCATATTCTTTACATAAATCTAGTACATAGTCTAGCGCTTCCATTACTGGTTGCCCAAACGGAAACTCTTCACTCTCATACTTACTCACACTTTCTTTCTCTATTAGTCCCGCTAAGTCAGTGATAAATCTTTTTCTATCCATTTCGTCCTCCATTCTCTTTTGTTTCTCTTTCTATAGAAGTGTATGATTTTCCATTCTAGAATATCTATTATTTCTCATCTAGAATTTAGTACCCGGTAGCTTCACTTGTAAATATTACGTGTATTCTTCCCTTTGCTCCCTGACTTTTAATTACGGTATAGTTTCTGCAGATTCTGTCAGGACTATTACAATCCATACAATATCCTACTTCAGCACAAGGTGTTTTTCTATCTAGCCTTTTAGCATTTGCTGGAGCGGCCATTGTTTCTACTCTAAGTTCCGCCTCTTCTATATCCTCTACAATTTTATTTACAGAACAGACTACTATTACTTTTTCTGGACCAAACATCATTGCTGCAACTCTATTTCCTGTTCCATCAACATTATATAATTCACCATCTACTGTTATAGCATTTGTACTTGTAATGTACGCATCTACTGCAAAAGATTTCCTGAAAATTTCCTTTATCTCTGACATTTCTAGCCCTGGTGCAAATCTGTCTAATAGTTCATAATCCGCTGTTCTAACAAAGTCAACTACACCTGTTTCTATTATGGACATTGATCCGCCAAAAGCTACCGAAGATTTTTCTGGCACGAGTTCTGTGATTTTCTTTAGTAACGCTTCCTTATCTTCAACAAAATAGCCGTTCATGTTATTTTTTTCCAGAGCTTTAATTGTTCTCTCTACCTTTTTGTCTATTACAAATTTTACATTATTATCCATTTCTCACTTGGCATCAATCTGATGCTTCCCCTTTCCTCTTTATTCCCTTAATTACTTGTTTAAATTATACATATTTTTAAAGGACAGCCTTGGCTATCCTTTTATTTCTATTTGTTATTTCTAGCCTTCAATTGATTCTATAACCTGCGCATAGATTTTTTCTGCTATTATTAGTCCTTCTTCGTATATCATTTCCCCTTTAGCTCTAACATATTCTTCTTTTTCAGGGTTTTTTAAACTAGGCAAATTTATTTTTACATTAAGCCAAGCACATCGAATCCCTGATTCAAGATTCATAGCAGCAGCACCTAAGTCACTTATTAAGTTTGGGTTTGACCTTCCTACTAATGATGCTGTCAATTTGAGTGCATCAAATGAGGCCTCCATCACCTCTAGCGGTACTTCTGTAGCATAAACAATAGCTTTTCTTATTTCTGCACTTCTTAAGTTCTTTTCTTCATCATTTTCCTTTGGTAATTTATAAGCTCTTGAGACCAGGTCAAATGCTTTTGCATCTTCATCTGCTAACCTTATAAGTTTTTCTAAAGCTTCATCTGCCAGTTCTAGCACTTCTTTGTTTACTTTTTCAAAACTAGAGTATCTATCTTTTCCTACAGTTAAATTAGCCACCATCATAGTTAAAGCAACTCCCTCTGCTGAACTTAATGCACTTACCGCTCCACCGCCTGGTGCTGAAGATTCAGATTTTAGTTCTTTTAAGAAATCTCTTACTGATAAGTCTACTACCTTCATAATTCCCCCTAAATTTTCATTAAAATTTCAATTATTCTTTCGCGTTCTTCTTTATTAAAATAATTTATCTCAATTTTTCCATTTTTACCATTTTCTAGTATTTCTACTTTGGTCCCAAATTTTTCTTTTAGTTCTCTTTCTAGTAGTTTTGCTTCTGGTGTCTTAGCTTTAATATCTTTCTTTTTTGCTTTAACTGGTTTTTCCTTTAGCCTATTTTCAAGTTCTCTTACTGATATTCCTTTTTCCGCAACTTCTTTTGCCAAACTATTTAACTTTTCTTCATCTTTTATTGAAATTAAAACCTTTGCGTGACCTGCTGAAACCTTGCCTTCTGCCACATATTCCCTAGCTGCTTCAGGAAGTTTTAGTAACCTTAGCTGATTAGATATATACGGCCTACTTTTTCCTACACTCTTTGATACCTCTTCTTGAGTCAGATCATACTTTTTTATCATCTGTTCGAAACTAGCAGCCTCTTCTATAGGGTTTAGCTCTTCCCTTTGGACATTTTCAATAATTGCAAACAGCATATGGTCTCTATCAGATATTTCTTTTACAATTACAGGTACTTTCTTTAGTCCAGCTTCTCTCGAAGCTCTCCAACGCCTTTCTCCTGCTACTATTTCATAGCCATCACCCTTTTTTCTTACAATAATAGGTTGAATTATACCATGCTCTCTAATAGACTCTGCTAATTCTTCAATTTTCTCCTTATCAAAATTCTTTCTTGGCTGAAACTCACTAGTCTTAATTGCATGTATACTTACTTCCTCTACTCCAGCAATTTCTTGAACAGATACATTGTCCTCTTCCATTACCTTTGCCTCTCCAAGCAAAGCTTCTAACCCTCTACCAAGTCCCTTTTTCTTTTGTACCATTATATTATTAATCCTTCCTCAAGTCTTATAAATTCTTCAGCAAAATCTCTATATGCTTCTGCTCCAGTTGATCTAGGGTCGTAATGAGTTATAGGCAGCCCATGGCTTGGAGCCTCGGCTAACCTTACATTTCGTGGTATTACTGTTGCATACACTTTATCTCTAAAGAACTTTTTAGCTTCTTCCACAACTTGTATAGATAGATTTGTTCTTCCATCAAACATACTTAGTAGAACGCCCTGAATTTCTAATTCTGGGTTAAGGCTTCTTTTGACTATCTCTACTGTATTTACAAGTTGACTAACACCTTCAAGCGCATAAAACTCACACTGTATCGGAATTAAGACAGAGTCTACAGCAGTTAATGAGTTGATAGTTAGTAATCCTAGAGATGGTGGGCAATCGATAAATATATAATCAAATTGATCTTTAATAGAATCAATCTCCTTCATCAACCTTCTTTCTCTTCCCTCTATTCTTACTAGCTCTACTTCTGCACCTGCTAACTGAACACTTGCAGGTACAATATACAGATTTTCAACCTCTGTTTTTATAATTGCTTCCTTAATTGAAGTTTTTTCATCTACCAACACCTCGTAAGTTGTTTTTTCTAAGTCTTTTTTGACTATACCTAAGCCACTGGTCGTATTTCCTTGAGGGTCTATATCTAAAATTTTTCTACCAATATTAGCTAAACATGCTGATAGATTTATATTAGTTGTAGTTTTACCTACCCCTCCCTTTTGATTAAAAATTGCTATTGCTTTTCCCACTGCTATCTCCTTCCATGACTTCATTGTTTTAATTATATATTAATTTAATTACTAATACAACATAATATATTTTATTATTTGCTTACTTTTCATATATTTATTATATAATGTTCCACGTGGAACATCATATATGTAAACAGGCTATGTTCCACGTGGAACATAGCCTGAAAAGTATTGATATTACTTGCTTTTTCTATTTAATTGGGTCTTTCGCAGGGGTACCTGCTTTTCTCGGATACGCTTTTGGAGTCTTCTCTTCTTTTATTATAAATACTAATGTGTGATCTAACCTTTCACTACCATCTGTGCCTTGATCATCTGGTAAATATACATTTTCTACTACAGACTTGAGTTTTTCTAAAGCCACTTCAGCTTCGTCAATTTCTCTTCTATAGTCAGTACCTTTATAGGCTACACTGTAACCAAACTCTTTAACAAACGGTATGGTTAGTTCTAATAAAACCGACATGTTAGCTAAGGCTCTTGAAATTGCTAAATCGAATTTTTCTCTATATTTTTTATCTCTAGCCAGATCTTCAGCTCTGCCGTGAACTAATTTAACATTTTTTAATCCTAACAAATCTATGCCTTCTTGAATAATCTTTAACCTTTTCTGCAAAGAATCTACTAACACAAACTGTTTATCGGGAAACATAATTGCTAAAGGTATACCAGGAAATCCTCCTCCAGTCCCAACATCAATTATTGAATCTGCGTCTAAAAATTCAACACAGTCCATAATCAAAAGAGAATCAATTAAATGCTTCTGTTCAAACTCAGCTTCTTCTTTAATAGCAGTTAAATTAACTTTATCATTCCACTGAAGAATATGTTTCATGTATTCAAGAAGCATTTCTGACTTTTTCTCAGCTCGCTTCTCCCCTACCCTACTTTCCAAAAACTCATAAATTGTCATAATTACTTATCTCCTTTTTGCCTGTTCATCTTCTCAATTGTTATTAGAAGGACATTTATATCTGCTGGTGAAACTCCAGAAATTCTTCCTGCTTGACCAACAGAGATAGGCCTTAGTGCATCAAGCTTTTGTCTTGCTTCAATTCTTAACCCATCCATAGATAAATAATCTAAATCTTGAGGTAGCAATTTATCTTCTAATTTTTTAAATCTATTTATCTGCTGCATTTGCTTATCTATATAACCTTGATACTTTACAGTAACCGATAGTTGTGCAATAATATGCTCACTAAGTTGTGGTCTATCCTTATCAATCATTGCTAAGTTCTCATATGTAATTTCTGGTCTTCTTAAAATATCGCATAATGTGGTTCTATTCTTTAAAGGCGAGCTACCCAAATTCTCTAAAAATTCAGCTGCTTCAGAAGGAGTAATGGAAGTATTATTCAATCTTTCTAATTCAAGCTCCACAGCTTCTTTTTTATGTAAAAATTTTACATATCTGTCTTTTTTAACTAATCCAATTTGATATGACTTATCTGTCAATCTTAAATCAGCATTATCTTGCCTTAGAATAAGTCTATATTCCGCTCTACTGGTCATAATTCTATAAGGTTCCTCAGTACCTTTTGTTATAAGATCGTCCAGCAAAACGCCAATATAAGCCTCGTCTCTTCTGAGGACAAATGGTTTTTTCTTATTAATTTTCAAATGTGCATTAATTCCTGCCATCAAACCTTGGCAAGCAGCTTCCTCATAACCAGAAGAACCATTAAACTGACCAGCACAAAACAAATTCTCTACTTTCCTAGTTTCAAGATTAATTTTTAAATCTAAAGGATCTACGCAATCATATTCAATCGCATAAGCTGATCTTACAATTTCTAAATTTTCTAAACCAGGAATTGATTTATAAAATTCTAGTTGAACTTCCTCAGGCATACTAGATGACATTCCCTGCAAATAACATTCATTTGTAGTAAGGCCTTCTGGCTCTACAAAAAGTTGATGCCTAGGCTTATCACCAAATCTATTTATCTTATCTTCTATAGAAGGACAGTACCTAGGACCTATCCCTTCTATAAGTCCGCCAAATAAAGCAGACTTATGAAAATTATTCCTGATTATTTCATGGCTTTTTTCATTAGTATAAGTCAACCAACAAGAAACTTGCTCTTTATTCAACTCATCATTCATAAATGAAAAAGGTATTACCTTTTCATCTCCATTTTGAACAACCATATTATCATAATTTAAAGAAGAAGCAAGAACTCTAGCTGGAGTACCTGTCTTAAATCTTCGAAGTGAAAGTCCTAGTTCATTTAAACTATCACTTAAATGATTGGCAGAAGCAAGCCCATTAGGACCACAAGACTGAACACTACTTCCTATAAAAATCGAGCTCTTTAAATATGTCCCTGTACATAATATTACAGCCTTACACTTATAAATAGAACCTGTTGCCATTTTTACACCAGTAACAATTTTAGAGGCTTCACCATCTTTACAGTCTTTTTTTTCTTCCCATATTAAAGATACAACTTCACCCTGCCTTAATGTTAAGCCTTCCTGAAGCTCCAGGGTTTTTTTCATTTCTAAATGATACTGATCTTTATCTGCCTGAGCCCTTAATGAATGTACCGCTGGTCCCTTTGCAGTGTTTAGCATTTTACTTTGAATAAATGTCTTGTCAATATTCAAACCCATCTCTCCACCTAAAGCATCAATTTCACGTACTAGATGTCCTTTTCCAGTTCCCCCAATAGATGGGCTACAAGGAAGAGATGCCACAGAATCAAGGTTGATTGAAAGAAGCAAAGTCTTTTCACCTAACCTAGCACAAGCTAATCCAGCTTCAGCACCAGCGTGGCCTGCTCCTACTACAATAACATCGTATTCACCCATAACATAATCTTTACCAATCATAAAACTATTTCCCTTTTATTATTTTCCTAAGCAAAACCTTGCAAATACTTCATTAATAATATCATCTGCAACTGTTTCTCCAATTATTTCTCCCAAGCTTTGATAAGCCTTATTGACATCTACTTCAATAAACTCTAGAGGTTCCCCAAGCTTAACCATAGATAAGCCATCATTTAAAGAATCATAAGCATCTTTTAATAATCTTTCATGCCTTGCGTTTGTTATTAAAAGGCTGTCTTTTTGATAAATATTTCCGCCATAAACTTCATTTTTCAAAGCTTCTTCAAGCTGATCAATTCCAATATTATTAGCAAAAGATGTCTTTATAATCTTATTCGACGCGTACTTAAGAACATCTTTTTCATTTATTTTTTCCTTTAAATCAGCCTTATTTAATAGAATAAAAGCATTTCTTCCTTCTAGCATTTCTAAAATTTCTATATCTTTAATTTCAAGATCCTTGCTACTATCTAAAATAACTATAACAAGATCTGAATTATTAAAAGCCTCTTTGGTCTTTTCAATACCTATTTTTTCAATAACATCATCAGTATCTCTAATACCTGCTGTATCAATTAGCTGAACAGCAACTCCAGCTATAGTTATTTGCTCATAAATTGTATCCCTAGTTGTACCAGGAATATCAGTTACTATAGCTCTATTTTCTTTCATAAAAATATTCATAAGAGATGATTTTCCAACATTAGGTTTTCCTACTATTGCAATTTTAATACCCTCTCTTATAATTTTACCTGTAGAAGCAGTATCTAAAAGTTTTGAAATTCTAGCAATTATTATTTCTATATCTCTTATTAAATCAGAGAAAACTATTTCTTCAATATCTTCATCCGGATAATCTATATTAACAGTAATATTTACTAAAGAATTTACTAAAAGCTCCCTAATATTTTTAATTTCCGAAGACAATCCACCCTCTAATTGAGAAAGTGCTACTTCAAAATTTTTCTCTGTCTTAGCTTTTATTACATCAATAACAGCCTCTGCCTGAGTTAGATCAATTCGCCCGTTTAAAAAAGCCCTCTTAGTAAACTCGCCTCTATCAGCAAGTTCAGCACCTTCTTCCAAAACTAGATCAAGTACATTTTTTAAAGAAACTACACTACCATGGCAGTTAATTTCAACAACATCTTCCCTTGTGTATGTAGCAGGTGCTTTCATATAAACAGCCATAACTTCATCTAAAACTTGACCATTTCTTGGATTAACAATTTCACCATAAGTAAGCCTTTTATCTACTAAAGGCTGTTTACCAGCTGGTTTAAAAATTTTTTCCAAAATATCTCTGGATTCTAACCCACTTATTCTTATAATTCCTATTCCACCCTCACCATAAGGAGTGGCAATAGCAGCAATTGCATGTTCCATAAATTATTCCCCTAAAATTAATAACCCGTGCAAAAAAACACGGGCTATAATTATTTTTTATTTTTGCGTAATTATGACCCTTCTATAAGGCTCTTCTCCACTACTCTTTGTAATTACTCTATCATCTTCAGATAAAGTTAAGTGAATTACCATTCTTTCATAAGGATTCATAGGTTCAAGTTTAACACTTTTCTCAGTCCTTACTGCTTTGTCAGCTAATCTCTTAGCTAAATTTTCTAATGTTTTCTCTCTTTTTTCTCTGTAATTTTCAGCATCAACTACAACTCTTTTATAGTCTTCAGTGCCTTTGTTTACAACTAGACTAGTTAAGTACTGTATAGCATCAAGGGTCTGTCCCCTCTTACCTATAATAGTACCAGTTCCTTTTCCTTCTATAGAAACAAAAACACATTCATCATTTACTTCAGCTGTAATCTCAACATCTAGTCCCATTTTTTCAGTAGTTTCTTTTAGGAAATTTATTGCAACATGTTCAGTTACAGGTACCAAATTATCTGGCTTTTTCACTAGAAGTTCAGTATTTATTGATTCTCTATTTTTATTAGAAGCCTTGTACTCTGATTTTTTCTCAGACTTTGGCTTATCTTTCTTAACAACATCTTTATTTTTAGGAACTTCTCTTTTGATGTCAGAAGCTTCTATCTTTTCTATAGTTTCTGATTTTTCTACGATTTCTTCTTTCTGTGGAGCCTTTTTTTCAACTCTCACTTTGGCTAATTTAGAACCAATTCCAAAGAATCCTTTAGAAGGCTCCTCTAAAACAATTACATTAACCTCATCGATAGAAAGTTTCAGATCTTTTAGAGCAAGTTGGGTAGCTGTTTCTATATCATTTCCCCATTTTTCTGAAAAATCCATATGATATTCCTCTCTTTATTTTTTCTTTTTAGTTGACTTCCCTTTGCCATCTTTAATATCTTTTCTTACTTTATTTAAGTGGAAATTAAATAAAATTTGCACTACTTGCCCAAAGAACCAGTATAAAGCTAGTCCTGCAGCAAAGTTTCTCGCCATCAATACAATCATTACTGGGAAGAAATATTTCATCATCGCATTCATACCTTGCATGCTTGGATTAGCACTATTGGTTGATAAAGTATGCTTTTGAGTTTGGCTAAACGATATAAAAGTAGCTATACCAGCTGCTACAGGTAAAATCCAAGGATCTGGCTGACTCAAGTCTGAAATCCATAAGAAAGATTCATGTGTAGCAAATAGCATTTCAACATTATCTGGGAATATAGCAGTTGGGTCTCTCAGTAAAGTAAATAATCCAAAAATTATTGGCATTTGAATTATAACAGGTAAACATCCAGCTGCTGGATTTACCTTTTCTTCTTTATAAAGATCTGCCATTTTTTGGTTCATTAGTTGCTTATCGTTGGCATACTTTCTTTGAATTTCCTGCATTTTAGGTCTTATATCCCCTAGTTTAGCAGTAGATAATATTTGTTTTAAATACAATGGATACAAAACTGCCTTTACTACAAAAGTTAATGCCATTATAGTAAGTCCATAATTTTGAATAAATCCATATAAGAATTCAAGTAAATATCCAAGAGGAGTAGCAAATAAGTTAATAAATCCTTCCATTCATTTCCTCCGTATTACTTTTTTGGCTCAGGCACTGGGTCATATCCCCCAGCATTAAAGGGATGACATTTAAGTATCCTCTTTAAGCCATAAAAGCTTCCTTTAAAAAATCCATGTTTGTTCAAAGCATCAATAAAATAACAGGAGCATGTAGGATAAAACCTACAACTCTGTGGTAACAGTGGTGAGATAAATTTTTGATAAATTCTAATTAGAAAAACCAACACATATTTCATCTTACTTACCTATCTTACTTCTTCTAATTGCTGATTCCATGGATTTTTTTACATCTTTACAATTTTTATCAGCAATTGTATTTCTGGCTATAAAAATAATATCATAACCATCAAGAGCATCAGTATTCATTAATCTAAAGCTTTCCTTCATAAGTCTTCTAGCTCTATTTCTTTCTACTGCATTGCCCACTTTTTTACTAGCTAAAAAAGCCTTTCTTGAGTATGAAAGTCCATTTTTTTTATAAAAGAAAACTATAAATCTATCACCAATAGACTTACCCCTTTTATAAATATTTTGGAAATCTCTATTCCCTCTAAGAACATCTCTTCTGAGCATAATAAAACCTTGAGAAAATTAAGCTGTTAAAGCTTTTCTTCCTCTTGTTCTTCTTCTCTTAAGCACGTTTCTTCCTGCTTTAGTCTTCATTCTTTTTCTGAAACCATGTTCCTTTTTTCTTTGTCTTTTCTTTGGTTGATAAGTTCTTTTCATTTTTTTCTCCTTTAAAAAATTATTTTCGCTAATCTAAATTACAATTTAGCGTACATACTCCATAAGTATATAATTTTTAGTATTTAGTGTCAACGAAATATTGCAATTTAAATACTATCAAGGTCAAAAAAGATTAATTTTCTTGATATTTTAGAACTATCTACCACAATATATAGTAGTATCTTAATTTTGTTAACATACTTATCCACGCATTGTGGATAAGTATGTTCAATTTCATAAAAAATTACTATAAATCTATTAGTCAAATAAGCCTTGACCTGTGGACAACTTAATTGTATGATTAATATACTAATTAATATATAGGAGATTAAAAATATGCAAGAAATCAACCAACTGTGGGAAAAAACCCTTGATTTACTAAAAGCAGAAGTACCTGCTGCCAGTTTCAATACTTGGTTTTCTGAACTTACTATATCTAGTGTAGATGAAGAGACAGAAACATTATATATAGACTGCAAAAATAATTTTGCTACAGATTTATTAAAAACAAGATACATAACACTAATTAAAGGTTCTATTAGTGCTATTTTTAATAAGCCCTATAATGTTGAAATAGTTTTTAAACCAGCACAGGAAGTAATAATTCAAGAAAAAGAGGAAAAATTAGAAGTTCAAAAAACAATTGCAAAAGATTTTTCTAGTGAATTTCTATTTAACCCAAGATATAACTTCGACAATTTTGTAGTTGGACAGCATAATGAATATGCCCATGCAGTTGCACTTGCAGTTGCAGAAGCCCCATCAGAAATGTACAATCCCCTATTTATATACGGGTCGTCAGGCCTTGGAAAAACTCACCTTTTACATGCTATAGGTCATTACATACTAAAACATTCTGAACTCCAAGTTTTATATGTTTCATCAGAAATGTTCACATCAGAACTTATAACAGCTCTAAGAGATACTAATAGTAAAGATAAACTAAAATACTTTAAAGAAAAATATAGAAACATAGATGTTCTTCTAATTGATGATATTCAGTTTATTGAAGGTAAAGATGCAACCCAAGATGAATTCTTCCATACTTTCAATCACTTACATGATCATAATAAACAAATAATTATTTCAAGTGATAGACCTCCAAGTAAACTTGTAAACCTTGATGATAGACTACGTTCTAGATTTGCATGGAAAATTGTTGCAGATGTTAAACCGCCTGATTTTGAAACAAGAGTAGCTATATTTACTAAAAAAGCTATGCTAGATGGAATTGAAATAAATGATGATTTAATGTCAGTAGCTCATCTTGTAGCTGAAAAAATTAAATATAACGTTCGAGAACTTGAAGGTGCTTTTACAAGAATTATTAGTTTTTCAACACTTTTAAATAAACCTATTACAGTGACACTAGCTAAAGAAGTTCTTAAAGATATTTTTACTAGTACCGATTCACATATTACAGTTGATTCAATAAAAAGACATGTATGCAAATACTTTAATGTAACACCTAAGGATATGGACTCAAGTAAAAGGTCTAAAAACATTGCCCTTCCAAGGCAAATTGCAATGTACATCAGTAGAGAACTTACAGAAGAATCACTTCCAAAAATAGGTGAAAAGTTTGGTGGAAGAGATCACACAACAGTACTACATGCATGCAAAAAAATATCGAAAGAAATAATGACAAATGAGGAAGTAAATAAGTTTGTTGATGACTTAATGAAAATAATAAAGGATGAATAGAATTAACAGCCTTTGTTAAAACATTTAATAAAAATGTCAAGATATCAACATCTTTTAATATCAAAAAAAACAAGCAATATCAATAGTAAAATAACTTATACACATATTAACAAGCCCTACTACTATTATTACTAAATAAAATATAAGAATAAAGGGATTTCTATGCAAAATAAAACATCTAAAAATTTAACATATGAAGACTTAATTTATTACATGAATCAAATTCCAGGTTTAATGATATTGAATAAAAAAGGAAACCTTATATTTGTAAGTGATCAATGTTGTAAGTATATGGAACTAAACAAAATGGAATCATTAGACAAACATATATTAAAAGTATTTCCAGAAAGTAAAATGCTAGATATATTAGATAAAAAAGATGAAGTAATAACTAGTTTCTATGAGAAAGATGATAGAGTTAGCTTGAGTACAAGATTAAATATTAGTAAAGATAATAAAACAATTGGAGTTTTAGAATATGATGTTTTTCAAGACTATAGAGAAATGGATAATTTTATATATGGTTATAAGAATCTCCAAGAAAAAGTTAAACAGCTAGAAAATGAAGTTGCTCTATTAAAAAAATCTAAATATACGAACAAATACACAATTGATAGTATCATAGGAGAATCAATTGAAACTCAAAATTTAAGAGAATTAATATTTAAAGTATCTAAAACAAATTCAACTGTCCTTATAACTGGAGAAACGGGTACAGGAAAAGAATTAGTAGCACATGCAATTCATGATCTCAGTAATAGAAATAAAAACAATTTTATAATAATTAATGCAACAACTTTTCCACCAGATCTTATTGAATCAGAGTTATTTGGCTATGAGGAGGGATCTTTTACTGGAGCTAAAAAAGGTGGTCAAAAAGGAAAGTTTGAAATGGCTCATAATGGAACTGTTTTTATTGATGAAATAAATCAATTGCCTATTAATATACAGCCTAAATTACTAAGAACCCTACAAGAACATGAAATTGAAAGAGTAGGAGGAAATGAAACAGTTCCTACAAATTTTAGGCTTATAGCTGCTTCAAATGAAGATCTATTAGAAAAAGTAAACAATAATGATTTTAGAAGGGATCTTTATTATAGACTTAACATTATTGAAATAAAAATACCACCATTAAGAGATAGAAAAGAAGATATAAAGTACATTGTTGAAGATCATGTAAAAAAGTTAAACGATATTTTAAATAAAAATATTGAAAGAATTGAACCAGAAGTGATAGAAATACTAAAAGGCTATAACTGGCCAGGTAACATTAGAGAATTAAAAAATTGCATTGAAAAGGCTATGAATTATTCTACAGGAAGTTCACTAACTTTAGAAAATATTGAATTTTTTACAAATAATATAGATATTAAGTTTGATGATTTTAATGATAAAGAGAATCCTATAGAAGAAATGAAGAAAGAGTTAGAAAGAAAATTGATCATAAATGCAATTGAAAAAAATAATGGAAATAAAACAAAAGCTGCAAAAATGCTAAAAATAAAAAGAACTTTACTTCATCAAAAAATAAAAAGATTAAATATAGATATTTAATTGTAAGTTAAAAAAAACACTGTTCTTCATAAAGAACAGTGTGAAAAAGTGTATAATAAAGCCTTATAAGAGAAAAATTATAAAATATGTTCGTTTATGAGAACATATTTTTTTAGACTAAAGCAAACAAAAAAGAAAAATATGTTTGAAATTACAATGTTTTCTAATTATGGCATAAAATTTGCTAATAAAATTATAAATACATTTAATATTTTAATTAAAGAGGAGGTCATATGAAAGGTACATTATTAATAAAAGGAAAAAATATTTTTGATGGAATTACAGAGCTACCAGAAGAAAAAGCAGTGGTTGTAGAAGGAAAAAAAATTATTTTTGTTGGAGATGAGGCTGAAGCTAAAAAATATACTGATGAAAATACAAAAATTATTGATGCAGGTGAAAAGCTTGTTACATCGGGTATTATGGATAGTCATGTACACCTAATTTTATCAGGGATGCCTTTAGTTCATGCTGACTTAGGCTCTGCAAAGTCAGAAGAAGAAACAGCAAAATTACTTTATGATTTTGAACAAGAAAACCCAAGTGATGGATGGGTAATTGGATTTAATTGGTATCATGTATTTTGGGATGATGTAGTTTTACCAACAGCAAAATCACTTGATAAATATTTTCCTGATAGGCCAGTATTCTTATTTAATGCAGAGCTTCATGGTGTATGGGTTAACTCAAAGGCTATGGAACTTGCAGGAATTACAAAAGATACAGAAGATCCATTTGGTGGGACTTTCTATAGAGATGAAGAAGGAAACCCAACAGGATATTTAGATGAAACGGCACTAGGTGCAGCACTTCCACTAGCACTTGATTTTCCAGCAGAGAGAGAAGCTAAATACTTAAAAGCTTTCATGGATTATGCAAATTCAATGGGTATTACAGCTGTTAATGATATGCAGCCATACTTTGGAATGGAGCTTGGAAACCTAGAAACATATTCTAATCTAGAAAAAGAAGATAAGCTAACACTTAGAATACATGCTGCAAAGAATCTTTTAATTGACTTAGATGAATTAAAAGAAAATAAAGAAAAATATAAGTCAGAAAAAGTAAGAGCAAACTTACTTAAGCAATTCCTTGATGGAGTTTCTACAGGACATACAGCTCTTATGATTGAAGATTATGATGATGCAAAATTTGAAGGAGATAGAGGAACACCACTATTCCCATTAGAAGATATTAGAAAAGCAATACTAGGAGCACATGAAGCTGGATTTTCAATAAGACTTCACTCTTGTGGTGATTTATCAGCAAGATATGCATTAGATTACTATGAAGAAGCTGTAAAAATGCATGGATTTAAAGAAGGAAGGCATGGTATTGAACATATAGAATTAATGGATGAATCTGATATGCCAAGAGTAAAAGAACTTAAAGTAATACCTTCAATGCAACCTGAGCATATAGCACTTACACCAGGATTTGAAGAAAATCCTTATAGAGTAGTTATGGGAGAAGAAAGAGCTGGAAGAACATGGCCACTTAAAACTATGCTTGAGCAAGCAGGAGTAATTGCAATTGGTAGCGATGCACCAGTTGTAGACTGTAATATTTTTAATGCTATTTTTAGAGCTACAACTAGACTTCACAATGATATGAAACCTGAAGGTGGATGGAATCCGACAGAAAAATTAACTATGGCAGAAGTATTAAGAGGCTATACTTATGGAGGAGCTTATGCTGTAGGAAGAGAAGATGAAATGGGATCAATTAAAGTTGGAAACTTTGCTGATTTTGCAATTTTTGATAGAAATTTATTTGATATAAAAGATCCTAAAGAAATTTTTGATACCAAAGTAGAGATGACTGTAATGGATGGAAAGATTATTTTTGAAAGAAAATAGTAGTTTTGTTAGTAAATTTTTTTATAAAACTAGATTTTAGAAATAAAAAATATAATAAAATTTAAATTTAAGAAGAAAAGATTGGCAAAAAAATGCTAATCTTTTTTTTTTATGATATAATCTATTACATATGTCATAAAAATAAGGAGGAGCTTATGAAATTTTCAGTAGATCAATATTCATTATTAAAAACCCTAAATATAGTATCGAAAGCTGTATCTCAAAAGTCAACGATGGATGTACTTAAAGGATTTTTAATAAATGTTAAAGAAGATGGAACTTTAACAATTACTGCTTCAGATATGGATTTTTCCGTAGAAAGAAAATTAGAATGCTCAGTTGCTATGCCAGGTAGTATAGTAGTAGTTGCAAAAATATTTATGGATATTATTAGAAAGCTACCAGAAGAAGAAATACAATTTCACTTAGAGGATGATATACTTAAAATTAAGACTAATTTTTCAGAATTCAAAATTGTTACTATGGAA
>CAYJFM010000016.1:20111-45090 GCA_964369805.1 uncultured Oscillospiraceae bacterium | reverse complement strand
GGCTAATTGAAAGTGCTTTTGTGGCAGCCGTAGCAGCAAGAGGCGATTCTGCAGGGATACTATTTATTAAAATGGAAACAATGGAGTTTTTTAAATCTGTACGTGCAGGGGATATAATTAAGTTTACAGCAAAGGCTGTAGAAGCAGGTAGATCAAGCATTACTATAGAAGTTATTGCAACTTCTGAAATTAGCAATGAAGAGCATATACAAGGTAGGGTGAAATTTGTAAGTGTTGACCCTATAACTAAAAAACCTGTAGCTCATGGTATTGTTATATAGTGATTAAAAGAGCATAGCTAGAATATGCAATGATAAAATAGCGAGAATGAACTATGTACACCTTATGGATTAAATGGTATAATTTACTAATAAAATCTAATTTTGTAAAAAAGGAGGGTGCGCATGGATTATGATATTGCAATAATAGGAGCAGGAAGTGCTGGACTAGTAGTAGCGAGCGCAAGTGCTACTATGGGTGCACGTGTACTATTAGTTGAAAATAGAAAAATGGGTGGAGATTGTTTGAATTATGGATGTGTGCCTAGTAAAGCTTTTTTAAAAGCAGCTCATCTTGCAAAGTCCATGAAGAAAGCCGATAGCTATGGGCTAAAGGATGCAACCTTTACTAGTGATATAAAGTCAACAATGGCCTATGTCCAAAGTGTTATAGCGCAAATTGAACCACATGATTCAGTGGAGCGTTTCGAGTCACTAGGTGTTCATGTAATGCTTGGGCAAGGGAAGATTGTTGATAATCAACATATTCGAGTTGACAATAAGGTATATAGTGCACGAAGAATTGTAATTTCTACAGGAAGCACTGCTGCTATACCACCAATTCCAGGACTAAGTGAAGTGGACTTCTACACTAATGAAAATATATTTGAAATGGAAAGGCTGCCAAAGAAACTTGTTGTCTTAGGTGGAGGGCCTATTGGCCTTGAACTTGGGCAAGGCTTTTGTTTCTTAGGAAGTGAAGTGCATGTTATTGATGGGCTGCCTAAGCTATTTGCAAAGGATGAAGCTGAGGTTTCTGACATAATGCAAGAGCAATTTCTAAAAGATGGGATGAATCTGCATTTAGGCGCAAAAATTGTTAAACTAGAAAAATTTGAAAAGGGGACAAGGATAACCATCGAAAAAGATGGTGAAGCTAAAACTCTGGAGTGTGATGCTGTATTAGTATCATTAGGTCGTATACCAAATACACAAAATCTTGGATTAGAAGAGGCTGGTGTGGATGTAGATGAAAAAGGATTTATCAAGGTAGACAATCGCCTCCAGACAAGCTTAAAACACGTATATGCTTGCGGTGACGTACATGGTGGATATATGTTCACCCATGTTGCGGGGTATGAAGCTAGTGTTGTAATCAAAAATGCCTTGGTTTATTCAAAACTGAGCAAAGCAAGTTATAATAATATTGCTTGGACTACATATACTTCCCCGAAGGTTGCCCATGTTGGAATGTTAACGAGTGAGGCAGAGAAAAAAGGAATAAGTTATAAAACTATAACACTGCCTATAGGAGGTACGGACCGAGCAAAAACAGAGGATGATCAAGTTGGTTTTATTAAAGTCTTAGTTGACTCAAAGAAAAAGGTGCTAGGTGCAACAATAGTGGGTGAAAAGGCAGATGAAATTATACCAGTATTATCACTCCTTGTAGCAAAAAAGTGGAAATTAAGTACGGTGAACGCTATTATGTATCAGTACCCAATCCAAGGGGAAATTGTAAAACTTTTGGCATTGAAAGATATGAAAGATTCTGTTACGCCAAGACAGAGAAAGCTGCTTAGAAAAATAGTTCGCAAGGAGTAATGAAAATGAAGAAAATTTTGGTAGTTGTAGATATGCAGGTTGATTTTATAGATGGAAGTTTAGGGACAGAGGAAGCAGTAAGTATTTTGCCTAATGTTTCTGAAAAAATATCTAACTTTGATGGGGAGATTATTTTTACTAGAGATACTCATTATGAAAATTATCTAGAATGCCAAGAGGGGATAAAGCTTCCTGTGGAGCATTGCATTTTTGGAACTGATGGATGGCAGATTCACCCAGAGCTAAGGCTTAGTGGTGGAGAGAAAATCGTAGATAAAAACACCTTCGGCAGCATAAAATTACCAGAGTTTATTAGTAACCTAAATCGCAATAATGAAGACTTAGAAATAACCTTAGTAGGGCTTTGCACAGACATTTGCGTAATAAGCAATGCAATAATACTAAAAGGGAATTTTCCAGAAGCTAGGATTATAGTCGATGCTAGCTGCTGTGCGGGAGTTACTAGGGAAACACATACAAATGCCTTAAACGCCATGAAAATGTGTCATATTGAAATAGTCGAAGAAAATTAGAATTCATATTGAAAAAGAGCTACAATTAATGTAGCTCTTTTATTACATACTGATTACGTCCATTATGCTTTGATTCGTACAAAGTGAGGTCTGCTTGTTCAATTAGCTTTGACACGGAGAAATCACCTATACTATTGTAATAAGTCATACCAATACTTACGGTTACTATATTTGAAACTAGGGAGTATTCATGACGGATATTTTCATCAACAACTTGCTTTATGGTCTGCTGTATAATTTCTTCACACTCACTTAGAGACTTGTTTTGAGCAAGTATTATAAACTCTTCCCCTCCATAACGACCAACAAATAAATCTTTATCCTCTTGAAGTTTTGATAGAATTTCACCTATTTTTACTAGCACAGAATCACCGTCCACATGCCCATAATTGTCATTGTACTGTTTGAAGCAGTCTAAATCTAGCATTGCAACTGCAAATGGAGTAGCTTCATCTTGGAGCCTATTATAGCAACTATCAAAATAACTACGTATGGCTTTTCTATTATTTAATTTTGTGAGCTCATCGATGGAAGACATGCTACGTAAATAGTCCTCATACTCTTTTTGAAGAGTAATATCTCTGAATATATAAAAATATCCTGTTACTTCATTGAATACGTCTTTAATTTCACTTTTTTCAACAATGAAGGTTCGAGTGCTACCATTTTTAATTAAGCTTCTTTTTACTGAAACATTACCAACTTTAGGTAATGCGATTTTTTCATCAAAAAAGCAATCTTCGAAATCTTGGAAAGAAAAGTTTTTTTGGGCATTTTTCTTTATTTCAAATAGTTCATAGAAAGAGTCATTGGCTTTTATAAATTCAAAGTTCTTATTCACAATCATCATAGAAAGAGGAAGGTTACTTATCAAAGTTTGAAATTCTTCATGGGTGTTCCAAATTTCAGTTACATCGCGGGCCAGACCTACAGTTCCAACAGTTTCTCCATTCCTACCAACAATAGCTGTTTTATATGTTTTTAGCTGGCGCATTTCATCACCAATTTTTACTTTTTCATCAAAAAGAAAGGTGCCTTGTTCTTCAATTACTACCTCTTCAGTTTCCATACAAACATATTCACCTTGTTCATATTCGGACATATCTAAATCCCAAATATAACAGTGACCTCGATACTTAATTTGATCTTTAGTTTTTTGTACAGTTTTACAGAAACTATCATTTACTTTAATATGAGAACCTCTAACATCTTTAAACCAAATTAGATCAGGAACACTATCAATTAATGAATCTAGTTGTTTTTCAGCAAGTTCATGATCAAGAGTGTCTCTCATTCTAGCTAAAAAAGTTTCTATTCTATAATCAATTAATTCTCCACTATCATTAACCCAAATATCAGTAAAGTGTGTTTTCTCTTCAGTGCTCAGCATATGAAATTCATGGGCATGTAAAACTAATACTAAGACAGCATAGTCAGCCTTATTTTCTAAGAGTTCGTTTTTATTTGTTTGGAAGTAGTTTAGATTAACAAGAATCACATCTGCGTAGCAGAATGTTTCTTTTTCTTTAATATCACCCTCTATAGCTTTTATTGTCAAACGATTTAAAGCGGGGCAAGCCATCACTCTTTCTTTGATATTTTTCAACCCAAAAAAAGATAACCTTAAATTATAAGTGTCCATATTTTACCTCTAATCACATTATGGTTTTAAGAAATAAGCAAAGTTGTTAACTTTCACTCCTATGTAGTATAACACAGAACTAATATGTTTTGCAAGTGTTAATACTCGAATGTATAATAATTTATTAAACATAAAAGAAAATAGCGATTGTTTTAAAATCTGTACCATTTCTTATTTATATAGTTATTATACCATATGAATAAGTTTGTGAATACAATTCATTCAATCGCTATTTTATAATTTCTTATTTTATGATTAGGTTAAACTTAAGTTTAGATATTATTTACTTTCTAAAGTTCCTTAAATCATTGCTTGATCATTGTCATTAGCAACTTTCTTTCTAGATAGAAATACGATTCCACCTTGTACTAATGTAGCTGCTGCAAATGTAATAGTCCAGTTATCTACCATTACCATAGATTGAGACATATCTTGTGTTAGTAAGAATAGCAGTATTGCTCCAGCCATTGGAACTATACCTAGTAATTTTGCTAATCCTCTATCTTCTCTTCTACCTGTGAAGTATGTTACCAGTAGAGAAACTCCCATCAATACTGTTATTACTGCTAAGATAAGGTCTACTAATGACCAAGATCCGCCACTTTCTAGAGGCACTTCATTTTCCTCAATAACAGTCGGCTCAGCTGCTAGTGGCGTTGCTGCATCTGGAATTGCAACTGCTGGAGCTGCAGGTGTGGCTGCTACAGGTCCTGCTGGAACAGGGATAACAACTGGTGGTGAATCTACTGTTAATTGGCCATTGTTGTAAATAAAGCTATAGTTTGCTAATGGATCAGCTGCTGCAGTGATTGCAAATGTACCTGCTAATGTTCCTGTTGCTGGTGTAGTAGTTGATACATTTAATCCAGTATTAACAATATTGTCTCCAAAAGCAAATCCGCTAGCGCTCCATGTAAGGGTAGGAAGACCATCACCTGCAGTAATTGTTTGATTATCTACATTTATAGTTAATACTGCCTGGTTAATTGTGAATGTTCC
Source organism: uncultured Oscillospiraceae bacterium (assembly GCA_964369805.1). GTDB lineage: Bacteria > Bacillota > Clostridia > Peptostreptococcales > Anaerovoracaceae > CAYJHC01. The sequence continues at coordinate 40,093 of CAYJFM010000016.1, read as the reverse complement.
ATTAGGAGCTGTAATACTATAGTTTGGATATGCGCTTGCATCAAATGAAGCTGAAATATCGTATGTGCCTGCATCTGTTCCAGGAACTCTGTCTAAAGTATAATTAAGATTGTCAGTGCCTACCATTCCCTCTCCAGGAACTCCAGTTTCTACACTTGCAGTTAGAGTAGGTTCTCCATCGCCATATGTAATGCTTACATTATCTATTAACAGCTCTACAGGTCTTTTTGTAACCTCTGCAGTTATTGTAGTAACAGCATCTTGATGGTTATACTTACTTGCTTTAATTGTAACTTCTGTTTCTCCAACATCTTGTACTTGTGGTATGGTTTTAGAATAGTTCTTTCCGCCATCTAAACTATATTCATATGTAATTCCTTCTCCAAGATTAGGAGCTGATGTTAAAGCATCATGAGATGTTCCGTCATAGACACCAGTATATGCTAACCCTTGTAACGGGGTTAAATCATTGTCATTTACAAATGGTTTGTCTTTGTAGTTTACGGTAAGCTTTATAGAGGCATCTGGCATTGTAAATGTGTACATATTAGTATCACGATTCCAGTCCACACCAGTAAGAGCAACTGTAGAGTTTATGCTGTCTACAAGGTATTTGTCATTAGGATTTAATTGAACTGTTATAGTCTCGCCCGCTTTTGAACTATTAACATTAGCCTGTGGTGTTCCGCCTTCTGTAGGGTTTGCTACTACATCAATAGCATGGATTGAAGCATAGTTAGCGGTGAAGGTCATATCACTTTCAAATTTATAAGAGCTAATGTTCTTAACAGGTGTTGTTTGTCCTGACCATGTCCAGCCTAAGAATTCAGACTTTGATGAATCGTAGTTACTTGGAGTAACTTCATTAACCCACACACCAAAGAAAGCATTATGCTGAGTTTTATACTGAGTTGATATTGTGGTCCCATTTGAAACAAAATCGAACTTATGAGTGTCTACAACTTTAACGTTTATTTTCTTGTACGGATGGACATTATAAAAAAGGTACGATGTCTCGCCTATATGGTCAGCAGTTATACTGAAAGTATGTTCAGAATAAGCTGGAATCAAATTATACCTATATTGATGAGGCCCTATAGTAGCTACGCTAGTGCCAGAACTCTCTTGTTTTCTGTGCATATTCGTCAAAGCAGGGGTATGGAAACTTGTATTCATTGCAGTTCCTAGTTCTATAACTATGTTTTCAGTCACAGATACTGGTCGCTCCCAAGCTAATGCTTCAATATATTCATTATAAGTATCATCTCCATCCCAAATTCCGTTTGTAGGTGGTTTGGTGTCAAATGTTACAGCACTTACCTCGGGTGCTGTGTAAATCCCTCCTAAGACTAGTGCCATTGTTAAGAGCAATGCCATCACCTTCCTTGACTTAGGTTTCTTTTTAATTATATTCATATTCTTCTCCCTTCATAATATTAATTGAAAATATTGAATTCAAATTAAATATTAGTTAAAAAAATCTAGCATACATTATCAAAGTTTATTTTTTTACACACTTTTGCTAATGTATTTATATTTATTATACATATTTAATTAAAATGTACAATAAATATGTCCAATTGCCTTTTGTATTCACTTTTGCAGTTGTTATGCTACAGTTTGCAAATCCAAGATAATTATTAATTATTATAGCTAATTACAACTGTATTACAATAATAAAAGAGAAATATTACAAAAACGAAAGGTTCGGGTGGAAAAATACGCGTTATTTTGGCTTTTGAGTATATTTTTTCTGAAATGACGGTTATAGGGAAATTGATTCTAGAAAAAAATACTTAACCGTCCCAATAGGGAAGTTAAGTATTCATAAAATATTTACTAATAGTGTTTTCAGTAATATTTAGTTTAAATTAGAATTAAATAAACCATGTAAGCTATATAAATCATAACGCATATAAAGCCTTCGGTGCGGTTAATGGTTTTGCCTGTAAATGCAAAGACGTACATTAATAATGTAGTGAGAAGCATAATGCCAACATGAATAAAGGAGCTATTTGCTACTAGGACTGGTGAAACTGTAGCGGTAGCACCCATTATAAAGAGCACATTTAATATGCATGATCCCAGTGCGTTTCCTAAAGCAATTCCGCTTTCGCCTTTTTTCGAGGCCACTAGACTTGTTGTGAGTTCTGGGAGAGAAGTTCCGATTGCAACAATAGTTAAGCCGATTATAGTTTCACTCATACCGAAATTTTCAGCTATGATAATTGCGTTTTTTACTACTATATCGCCCCCGAATATAATTGCAGGAATTCCTATAGCTAGAAAGATTAAACTTTTTAGAATACTTGGCTTTTCATCTTCAGCTAAGTCACCAGCAGTTGCCATAGAAGACTTTCTTGCATCAAAGACTAAATAAAGAATGTAAGCGACGCATGCTACTAAAAATATAATCCCTTCAACCCTGCTAATAGTTTTATCTAGCATAAAAATAATTAAAAGTATGCAAGATGCAATTGTAACGGGAAAGTCTCTTTTAATAAGTGCATCTTGAATAGCTAATGGCTTTATTGCGGCACAAACACCTACAACAACCATAAGATTAAATATATTAGATCCAGTTATGTTACTTAATGCTAAGTCATTACTTCCAGAAAGAGAGGCGGTGATGCTTACTGCCGCTTCAGGTAGAGAAGTACCAAGTGAAACAATAGTTAATCCAATTATTATTGAAGGAACATTAAATAATTTAGCAAGGTTGCTACTTCCATCAACAAAAAAGTCAGCGCCTTTTATTAAAAGGACAAAGCCGATAAGCAATAAAATATATTCCATTAGAATAAATCCTCCTCAAAAAAATAGACTTAAGCTGTATGTAAATACAAAGCAAAAGTCTGATAGTATAATTAATGCGTTTGCTTTTTATAGATAATTTAGAATAAGCAGCCTTTAAAGGTGTGTGAAAATTCTATATTATCAACAACTAAAGATACCACAAAGAGGGTGTAAAGTCAATTGGAGTAAGAGGCTGGAGGGAGTAAAGTGTGAACAGTAAATTGACAAAATTTGATAGCACAGCAACAGAAAATTTGCTAATTCGTACTCGCTCAACCGTGTAATTCATAGAAATGTGAAAAATGTGTGAAGAAAGTGGGGTGAAAATGGAAAATCCGTTGCAATATGTAAAAAAATTCTATAGAATGAAGGAAATGGAACGGAAGGTTGCTATAGCGATATAAATGAGCAATATTAAAATTAAATAAAGAGAATGTAAATGGGCAATTACAGTGTTGATTATAAGTAGTTTCCATAGTTTTTCTATATATAATGAAAGCGAGGCGTAAAATGGCTACTAAGATGAAAAAAATGATTGCAATTGCAGTTACAATTATGCTAGTACTCACAAGCATGGGGGATCTTAGTCTTATTAAAACCTTTGCAGCAACACCTGGAGGTGTTACAAGCTCAATAACAAAGGTTGGACAGGCGGGTGTTGACCTCGAGGGAAGTAAAACAACTCTAATATCGAAAACAGAAGAGATTAATCTACGGGTTAGTATTAATCCTACCTATCAAACAGGAGAGGCGAGTGACTTGAAATTGGAACTTGACCTGCCCTACTTTTACTATGATAATAGCGGTATTTTAATGCAAACCATAAACTTAGCAGAAGTTCCAGAAGACCAAAGGGGAGAGAACCTAATGGGTATTGAAGCTACACCTGTTGGAGAAGTGAACTTTTTCCCTGAAAGTGGCACAGCACCATACAGAGGACTAACCAAGCTAAACAACCCAGTAGAGTCTTTAATTGCTGGTAGTACTATAAGTGTGGAATTTAAATTAAGATTTTTTGGCCCTGTCCCTGAAAACACAATAGCTTCAGTCAAATCTATAGCAGGTTATGACACCTTCAAGGTAAATAATACTACAGAAACAGATATAAACTATACAGAGCCTCCTTCAGGAACTGACGGAGGAAATTTGTATACTCTTATTAATACTAACTTAGTTTGGAATTTAAATATAAATCAACTGTCAGCTCCAGTTTTATGGGATAGATATAATTATATAGGTTATGAAATAGAGATTGCTAATGACTCAGCAGACGATGCTGCCATAATAGAAAATTCAAATATCAAAATAAGGCCGGCGAATTTTAATGATACGAGTTTTGGTGTTATTGATAGTGACATTATGAAGTGGAAGGAAAATGAAGATGGAGAATTTGTTGAGAATACAGAAGACTTTTCTCATGATGACTATCAGTTTATTGGTAAAGCAGGAGATGGTGGGGCTTTAATCTGGGATGTAACAGATAAATCAGAGGAAGAAACAAAGGATTGGAATCTAGAAAACTACTTAAATATTGAGGATGAGAGTGTCCCATATACATATACAACAAACAAGGACATAACTTTTAATTTAGACTTAGAAGGGAATCCAATTAGAAAAGGAGAAAGCAGAAAGTACTATATTGCGATACCAATTCAACCTAATTTACCAGCAGCAAATGACAATGGCATCAATGTGGATATTATAGGTTCCATAATATATGATACTGGAGCCAATTGGTCTAAAACAGCAAACGATAGGTTTGAGTTTAGCCCTTTAGAGCCTAAATTTGAACAGAATTTATATATACTAAATGCAGAAGGAAACCCAGCTGGGTCTCTTGTATTTGATGATGATTTAGAAACATCAATACATATGGACAGCTTTAAAAATACAACTAACACTCCAGTTTTTAATGCTTACTCAGTAAACACTTTACCTGAGGGTTTTGATATGAGTGCAATAGAAATTGTTATGAATAAGAAGGCAACTGAACCTAATACAGTTCAGCTAGAAAAATGGTTTTCAGAAAATAATGGAAATATTGTAACAGCAATAGTTGAAAAAGATGGGGAAGAGCAAAAACTACCTCTTGGAATATTAACTATAAAAAATGACTCATCGGCATCTACTATTTGGCAAATTGAAAACTCAGGAAAAGTAATTTCTGATTTTTTAACAGAAAACCCAGAGTATACTTTCACAGGTAAGTTAAACTATGACTATAAGAAAAGGATAGAAATAGAGGAAGGCCTAGATGGAAAAATAATAGTAAAAGGCTACCCAATTGTATCTAAGCCTACAGAAAGCAAGCTTCAAACTAATTATGAAACATGGACGTATTCTCCTATGTCAAATGACCCTGTAGATGATTCAGATTATTCGAAAAATAGTCAGTCTACAAGTGAATTAAATGTTAGCTTCTTATTAGATCCAGCAAGGCCGCTTATAAAAACGGAATCCTTTAAGTATGAAGATGACATGTATAACTATTCGGAGTCAACTGCTGCAAGCATGAGAAAGCCGGGGGTAGGCTTCAACTATGTAATAGGTAATGAGAGCAGCCTACCAGCTGTAAATGCAAAATTTGAATCAGGGGTGTACTCTGGATCTGGTTTTGACTTTTTGGCAGAAGAAATTGTTTTGTCAAAAGCTTTACTAGACAGTAGTAAAATTTCGAGTGTGATAATGTATGGAGTGAAAGATGGAAAAGAAACTCAGATAAGCTTTAATGAATCCAATTTCACAGCAGAGGCTGATGGAAGCAAAGTTCTTACAAACTCTAAATGGCTATCAGCTTTAGGAAAAATGACCAATTTTGAGATTAACTTTTCTCATATGGATGACGAAGTAGCCTTAGACGACAATAACTATATTAGAGTTGAAGGACAAATGACTCAACTTGGTACTGCTACACCAACGGGTAAATTTAGCAGTTATTATGAAAATAGCGAGTATGACATTACGGTATCAGACGATGCTTCTATTACTGTCGAGGACATTATAATACTTATGTCAGGGCAGAGTCGAGATGATGCAGAGCTGTCAGATAAGAATACAACAGAAACAATAAATGACTATCTAACTGTTCCAAGTAAAGACAATAACACAGGTTATCACTTTGAACTTAAAAATGATTCTAAATCAGCAGCACCAGATAGCGATTTAATATTTGATATGTCATCAAGTGTAAGTGCAAAGGGTGCTTCTTTGGAAGGTGTTGTAATAGCAGGATTTAGGACTGATTCCATTGTGATTTCGAAAAATCATGGAAACGTTGGAAACATTAGAGAAATTCGTTTTTACGATTATGACCAAGAAATAGAAGAGGATAGTCCTGCATTAACTTTAAGTGCTGGAGAATTAGGGATCGTAGATGGTAATACCATAACTGTGAATAAGAGCCAATGGGAAGATGAAGTAACTTATCTTAAGGGCTTTGTTATTGAGTTTGAATCTATAGAAGGTGCAGACTTAGCTGAGGCAAGAGAAACATTGGAAATAGATATTAACGGCGAAACAAACTGGTATGATAATTTAGATGCTGTAATGACTTTTAAGCCTCAAGATGATGTTTTGGCATTGTCAAAGACCACAGCTGTTGCTGCTAGACTTCAAGTCCCAAGACCTGAGTTAAAGGTTCAAACAAATGTCGAATATGAACCAATTAAAGAAACTACAACAGCAAACAGTGCTAACTTGGACGGGAACCAAACTATTCTTGGAATTCCATATAATAGAGACTTCAACTATAAAATAACTGTAAGGAATGAAGATATTTCAAAACTCGATGATACAGAGCTCACACTTAATTTACCTATAAATGATGACTCAAATATAGACGAAGAAAATACAGGGTTCCATACTACAAGAATTGAAATAAATGAAGATATAGTAAATGATGTTGAGGGTGATATGAAAATTGCTCTATTTGACATAGATAAGAATCAAGAAGTCCTCCTTATATATGAGAAAGCAACAGATAGTTTTGTGGGTGATGGGATTAGCATTAAAAACAATTCAGGGATATTCACTATCACAGAAGAAAATCTAGAGGCGCTAGGCATAAATGAACTTGGAAAATTAAGATTAGATGCAAAGGTAGCAGATTTTAGAGAAGCAGATACAAAAGATTTAGAGATAAATATTCATGGGTATTTAGATTCGAATTTTGGCACATCTAATATTATTAGTGCTACAGCAGACAATTTCTTAAACGGAGTTAGAGATAATGATTTTAGAGAGACTACAAAGGATAGTTCGAACGCATATTTATCAGAATTATATTTTGATACAGTCATTTCTGCTACATACAATGATGTTCCAGATGATACACCTGAGATAAAAGCAGATCAAGCATCAACTCCTGTAGAGCATGTAAGGCAGTACTATAGAGCAGGCAGCTCCACAGCATATTTTAATGATAATTCAGAACTTGAAATAGGATATAAGGCTATGGGGTCATTCATGGTAGATTTTAGGCAGTACCTTAATGTGGGGACAAATTATCCTGCAATTCCTTCAGGCACTATGAATTCACAGGATCACCAAAGCATGCCGTATATTTACACACAATCACTAAACACAGCTTTAAATGTGGAAACTACAGTAGATATTCCGGAAGAAATATTTGAAGCTTACTATATTAAAGTAGATCCGAGAGCTATAAATTATATCAATTCCATTACAGTAGTAAACTCTGAGGGTAATAGTATTGAAATTGCAAAAGAAACTATACTTAATAATAAAAATAATGGTGTGGAAACAGACGAAAGCGGAGAGGAGTACTTTAGAATAAATCTTTTAAGTGAAGATGCTATTGCAGACTTCGCTACTCTTGATATTGGTGGATATGATACCTTCTTCAAAAATACAGACTCTATATATGAGTCAACATCTAATATAGATAAGGTAATAATTAACCTTAATATTAATGAGGAACAAAGTGATATAGATGGAAATGCAAAAAATCCAGACTATGGAACCTGGTACAATCAAAATGACCAAACCAGCAAGTATATGTTTGAGATAACAGGGAGATACTTTAAGAAAGGTAATGGAGAAGCAACAGCCACTTCAACTATAAGCACCTCAGAGGCAGAAGGAGAAAATAGAAGCAAGGATAGATTTAGTAGCGGTGAAGTATTAAAAACAACAAGGTCGCCTTGGTCCTTTGAAAATAGATATAACTATTATTATTATTCTAGTTATAGCTGGAGACTAGGCTCTGCCCTCTACGATTCAGGGCATTTACAGTCGACAACGAGAGTAACTGTAAAAGAGGAAGGGATTGGATCATCAGTAGGAGCTAATGGAGATCTTGGAACTAAGACTTTTAGTAAAGCAATTATAGGAGATAGGTATACCTTCCCGATATCTTTGCATAGAACATCACCAGTAAATTCTGAATATGAAATGGGTAAAAATGGCACATGGTACGGTCAAGATCCAAACAACTGGGCAGCAAAGGTAAGCCATGTAGATAAGGTAACATTAACAGCAACATTGCCAAAAATCAGACCGGACGAGGAAGCATATTATGGTTTCCTAACAAAAGATATCACAATTAAAAAGGAAATCCTAGAAAACTTAGAAGAAATAAATATATACGAGAGGACAGTAGTGGATACAGCTGCTGCAAATAATCCTACAACATCAAATGGCATGGTAGGATATACTGAAACTGAAGTAAACACACCGATTCTTACTATTACAAAAGCTAACTTAGCTGATTATGTTGATGCTGAGGGAAATATTGTACTAGATATTAAGTATGAAGTAGAAGGAGAAACAGAAAACCCATCAGCAAAAAAAGAACTTTATTTTGAAGAGGAAAGTTATCCAAGCAAGATTGTAGTTGTGGCAACAGATTTAAAAGGAAATGGTGACTATGCAAGGGAATATGCAGGGAAAACTGATTTAAACAAAGTAGATGAAATTACAGATGCCACAGTTGAAGATATAGTGGTAGGGGGAGAGGTTTACTCTACTGTTAGCATTAATCCTGTAAGCGAAGCCTCGCTGATGATTAGGCAAGATACTGAAAATGACCAAGGGCAAAAAGTGGAGAACATCAATGCCTCAGCTTCTATGCAAGGGTTTAGAATACCATTTAGTGCAGGGCACTCTATAACTGCAATTGATGGAGAGGCACAAACTGATTACCAAAATGATAATATTGCTCCTACGATTTCGGCCTATGAACTTAACGCATGGAACAGAAGCGATGGGGGCACTGATGAAACAGAAGCTGCTTCAATAAAAGAAGTAGAGCTATACAATCAATTTTCATCTCATGGAGGCAGTTATAAGAATAGTTATTATAATATGAAAACTATTTATATACCAGAAACTTTCATTGATGGAAGTTGGTTTGGAGTTAATTCCATTAGCCTAAATAGTAATAGCATTATATTAGCACAGCCAGATGCAGAGGGTGAAGTTCCAGTTGGCCAGCTTAATCTAAAGGATTATATAGCAGTAACTGCTGATGGAAAATACTATGCTCTAGATATTGATAAAGTAATGAAAAACACTTCACTTACAGATAGTCAAAAATTCACAACCTACACCGTGAAAAATTCAGAAGAACAATATGTAAGTGAGCATATCAGTAATTTTAGAATTAACCTTTCAGCTAAAAACCCATCTAATGATGGAGACACAGTCCTAAATGGAGGGCAATATCTAACCTCAGATAAAACAAAGGGTGGAGATTCAATTTATTATGAAGGCACATGGGTTAATAGAAGCGAAGCTGACTTCAATTATGATGATGCAACAAAGCCAGGAATTTATAATGATACAAGTAGGCCAACTTTTGACACCTGGCCGAACTTTTATAACACAACTAGAGCAAGAACATACATGGAAGCATATTTTACACCATATGAAGTAAATGCACAGCCAGAGGGAAGCAACCTTACTGGAACTGTTACCTATGATGACTATCTATTAACTAACTTAACTGGTGAAATGGTTGTAGATATTACAAGAGGGACTGATCTTGATAATGACGGTAGTATTGATACCTTTGCTTATGATAAGCAAAAAGGGGATGGAGCCGATATTATAAATAAGGTAAGCCAGGGGAATCTAATGCCATTTGATTACCTTGATTTCACCTTGTCATTGAAGGCTGGAAATGCGTCGCCGATTCCACTAGAAAGAAGCTACTTAGAGTTTACAGCTCCTGAAGGAATGAGAATTGTGGGATGGGAAATAAAGTCAAATAGCACAGGGATCCTGCCAGATGATATAACAGCCACTGCAGTAGAAAGCGGTACAAACACAGAAACTGAACTTGCAAAGAATACAACCTATTTCTATAAAACAGGTGAGGATCCGAAGACTCAAACAGACTATAAAACTTTAAACCTTACAATAGGTAATGAAGGGGCTGAAATAGCAGCCACAACAGGCGTAGAAATAATTGTTCATACACAAATAACAGACGAAACAATTAATGATACAGTAAAAACCTTAGAAGGGCAGCAGCTGATTGCAACTTATGAAGCAAAATCGGACATTAAACATACGTACCCTCAATATAGGATAACTGGCAATGGTAATAGTAGTGAATATATTGGAGCATCAAGGTATTCCTATAGGGAACCTGGGACAGTTCAGGGAGTTTCTGATTATGATATAAACTTTTATAGAAATAGAGAAGAAACGGATACTACATCAGAATATGTATCAAAAATTACAGCAAGAAATTCAGTAGCATATGAAGATGAGTTAACAATGCAGTACCAGTTTGACGATGCAACTTCCCAATATGACAATCAGCCAATTACACTTAAGCTTTATGGAAATGATGCATATGTAAGTGGTAACGATGTTGAAAGTATAGTTAACGATAGCGACCATCACTTAGAAACCTATGTTATAGAGATGATGTTTTTTGACGAGGCAAGTAATTTTAGAAACTTCAAAATGACCAGCAAATTAAATATAATTTATGATGATACGCCACTAGAAAGCGTGTCTGGAAAGTCTACAGTACTATACCCTTCAAATATTGGGCATAATACACCAGCAAAAATAGAATACCTCTTTGAAAGCTCAGAGGCAGTAAGTGAAGGGGAACAGCTTTGGGTTTCAGAAACTGAAGTAGAAGAGAGACCTGAAGCTGATAGCGGCACAGGAAGTGCTACAAAATATGTTGATGAGGCAATAGGGCTTAGAGTTACTTACTTTGATATACCTGCTACAGGAACTGACGGGGAACTAGTTACAATTATAAATAAAGACAACCCATTAACATTGAAAGGGCTGGCTTTATATAATAAAACAACAAATGCATCAACAAATAAAGTAAATGATACTTACAACATGGAGATAATTGCAAATTCATACTTCACTCATGATCATAATGAAATAGTGGCGGGAGATGAAGCCTTTGCAAAAGATTTTAGCTATTCAGGAAGTGGAGAGACAACCACACTTGTTAGAAGAGAAAGACCTATAATAACATTCCAAACTCAGGTTTTTGAAACAGAAGAAGAAGCAAGAGAAAAATATGTAGCAGCAGAGTCCAATGCGGCAGATAGGGCTTCACAAAAAATAGGATATAGACCAAATGATGGACTATGGTATAAATTTAGTGTAAAAAATCAAAAAGTAGAGGAGGCTACAAACGCTACCCCACAAGGGGCTCTTATAGATCCAGTATTCTATGATAAGATACCAGAATATGTTAACCCAGAGGATATTGTAGGGGATAATCCGGCAGGGGTTACATTAGTGTGGTATGACGCTGAGGGAAATCCAAAAGATACAATGCCTACATTAACGGTATCAAAATCTGAAGAAATTATAGCTAAGGACTACGGCGGAGATATGGTTGTAGACCAGCCTGTTGTTAGTGCAAATGCAAGACCTTTTGCTTTTGCAGATACTATTATTGATGGGGTAGGAGCTACAAGTTCAAATGTTAATTCTTCAGAAATCGTATATAACGTATATACCTTTAGCTTCCCAGAGGGCACAAGGCTAGAAGTAGGCGAATCAATAGAAGTTTACTATAATGCTACAGTTAGAAGTACAAACCTACCTATAACCTATACTGAAGATGATGGAAAAGTCTATCCTGAATATTACCCTAAAGTATCTAACTACGGACAAAATGCTAATAATAGTTATAATAATTCAGGGTATCCTTTCTTAAATGGAGCACATACAGCACCGTCATCTGGAGAATATTCTGGGTACCAAGTTGGTGTGAATAATAGTACAACTATGATGGATATGAATTACCTTTATCACGATGTAGGTATATCAGGAAGCCTAAACCCTAATGTGGATAAGTGGGAATATTTAAATGGGGCAATAACATATATTCCTGGAAATCAGGGAACAACAACTACTGCATATAGCAGTTTTTACGGTAACAATGGAAGACTTACAGATTATGATATGAACTCAGCTTATAATGCTCAAAAAATTAGCTATGTGCCTAGTTTAACTGGGACAGATACAAGCATACTGCCTACGGGGGTACAATACTTAATAGGTACATATAACAGGGATATGTTTACCAAGCTACTTTCCTATAGGTATGATAATATTAATACTAGTTGGGATGGAAAAGATGAAGATGAGAAAAACCCAATAGTTTGGAGCAGTTCTAGGATGCACTTAGAAACTTCTTGGATTGCTGCTAGCAGCCAAATTGTACCTCTTCAAGCAGAAGGAGAAACTAACCTTCAATATGCAAATCACGGGTTACAATATATGGAAAATGACTATATCACATTAGCCAGAAACCCTAATTATAATTCTTCATGGGATAGAAATGCACCAGCTCAAAACTGGAGATACCAAAGGTTTGGAGATGATAGCATACCGACAGTAGAATACCAAGAAGAGTATATTGCAAGATTAGGTGCCTATAACTATGGAGACTGGGGAGTAGATGGAATTGAGTTTACATATGTGCTCCCTCTAGGAACAGTACCTGAACTTGAAGGTGGAAACTTGCAAGTAAGTGGGAAATCACTAACTTCTGGCAATAGTTTAAATCCAGTGTACGAAGATATAAGCAGTGGGGCTATTAATGCAGAAATAATACAAGATCCAGAAAATGATGCAGGATATAGGGCTCCTCAAGTTGTTAAAGATCCATTACTTTCAATGGAACATATGAATAATACTGGAGACAGTTATGTGGATAATGATACATATTATGATGCAGATAATATTCCTTATGTAGTCAAAATAACTGTGAATGAGCCTTTAGATAAATGGTTTAATAGAGGCAGTGAAAGCGGATATATTATGTATGTAGATCTAGCTTGCAGGGTTGCAGGATATACAGAAAACGGATATTTCTATGATCAAGTACTAGTGAAACCTATAGAGTCAGCAGCAAACTATAATCATTTATTTAGTCAGGTTTATGATATGACAGTATTCCAAGGGGATTCAAGAGTCAAAAGCGATATATATAACTTTAGTAACCAATACGGTGGAATGGATGTTTGGTGGAGAGCATTTACTCATGTAAACAATAATCGTGCTGGTTTCAGTTGGAATATGAACTTTTTAGGTGGATCACCTAACATGCCATATATAAATGGATATAATATTCAAAATGAAGAAGTTGTAATAGATGGAACTGCTAATGGATCAGTTACAAATCTAGATAGCATCGAACTTTATAGTGCAGATGCGGTTAATTCCTATGCATCCACAGGTACAAGGGCAAAAGTAAGAGAGCCACTTGTGAGGGTGTGGAATACCTTAGGTGATGCTAATTCATCAGGTATTTACGGAACTGACATTGCAGATTACTACCTAACTTCAGAAGTAAATCATGGAACAATGAATATTCACCTGGAAAATAAATATTATAGAAATAGTCAAAGTGCTAACGCAGGAAATAGCTTTATTTTGACCATGCAAAACTATGCTACAAACGGTGGAAATCAAGGGACTTTATTCTATCCAGTAATAGAAAATATTTTACCAAAGAACTTTATTCCTGTAGACATTCATGGTGAAGAGTATACTACTGACAATGAGGATAATAGCAAAAAAACATTAAGTTATGAAATCATGAATGGGGTTAATAACGAAAACATTTCAGATTCGGAAAAGCCTTTATATGATGCAGCAGTAGAATATATTGAAGTTACAAATGAAAAGGGAGGAATTGAAGGAAGATATAAGGTTTCTATAACACCAAAAAACAATACTGATGGACAAGCAACACTTGAATCAGAAGAAGAGCGAGTTTTTAGAATTCCATTTGTAACAACACATGGAGCAAGCGGAGTTGGAGATACAGAGGAAGAAACTACAATACTTCAAAATGCTTATCAAGAGAACATTACAACAGTATCAAGCCAGTTGCATAATTTCAAGTTTAAAATTGATAATGATATTTCAGGTAACCCATATAATGTGGGTGACAGATATGCAGGATATATATATACAGATACATACCCAAGTCCTGATGTAAGATACACAGTAAATGATCTTAGAAAAGATGCGGTTGTAAACTCAACTAGTACAATGAGCGGGGGTTATATTCCTAGTCAGGTTAGAACTATACTAGGATTAGAGTTCCCAGTTAATCAAGCAATTGCTGACGGTGGAGTTAACAGAATCTATGAAGGAACTGATTTTAATATTGAAACCTTCCCGACTTATTTACCTGAGGCAAACCTGACTGGATTGCAAACAGACTATAATAGAGACGGAGAAATTGACACAACAGATCAAGCTATTATGACTGGTATTGTACCAAAAATTTCAGTACCATATGTTTATATGGAAACATATATCAATAAAGATGATGAATTTTCAGGAGATAGATATATAGCTGAGACAACAGAAGAAGAAATTAATAAAGCGCCAAATGAAAAGAAGTATCCAATAGAACTTACTAAAGAGCAGCATTACCTAAATTCAGAAGAGTTTGATTCTGAAGGATATAGCCCAATTAGAACTGATCATTTTACACTGGGAGACAACTTGTGGTTTACAACAAAAGTAGTAAATGGAGACCCAATCAAAAGGGCAGAATTTAGTGGAGATATTAATCATGCAAAATTAATAATATCTACCCATCTTCCTAGTGCAGTTAGATATCAAGATGATTATGAAATACAGTTTGAAGGGCCAGATGGAAGTATCGAAGTAGTAACAAAAGAAGAGATTGAAAGTGAAGAGATAGAAACAAATAAAGGGTGGAAGGTTAAAATTCTAAAAAATGAAATAGACACTGAAACCAATGAGCAGATACTTGTATTTGAAATATTAACACCATCAGAGGTAGATGAAACTCTTAGCAAAGAGGAACAATATAACGAATATATTGGCGGAAAAAACTTTAGTGGATATATCGAAAGTGGAAGTGAAATTTCACTTAAAGTTAAAACTAGAGTTAGCTCGACGGAAGATTTAAGTGTGGATCCGGATAAAGATTACTGGGATAATGATTTCTATGCTAAATCATACATTACTTTTAAAGATACAGAGGCAAGTTACTTAGAAATGGACAACTTATTCCCACAAACAATAATTGAAGAAGTTGGAATTAGAGAGGCTATAGAGTTTGGAAGCGACTTTGACCTAGATGGAACTCAAAATGGAGAACTATTCCTAACCGATGAAAGTGCACGATTCTCAGTGGTAAAACCTGAGGCAACATCAAGAGCGGATACTGGAATTCCAAGACAGCTAATTAGCCTTCCTGGAATAGAAAATCCAGTAACCCAAGATACAAGTATTAAGAGTTCATCAGGAGAAGATGGAAAAGGAATAAGGATTCATCTTGACCAACAGGAAACCTTGACTACACCATTATCACAGTTTATTGTAGACCTAAACTTAGGATATAGAGGTAGCGTAAAGGAAGAGACTACACAAGTATCATCGACTAATTATGTGGTGGGGAATACTATTTCTTCAATAGGAACAGGTAAATGGGAAATTCCACAAAGCTATAAAGATAGCATTTCAGAGGAAGAGCTAAAACGTGTTGAAGAAGAACTTAGAGTATATGTATATGTAAGAAATGTTACAAGTAATATTATAACTACAGAATACGAAGAGCCGAAACTTAATATGGGAAGTCAGTGGAAGCTATTAGGAGATTACGGTATCTATGAAAATGTTGAAATAACTAAAGAAAATAGCGACCTGGAAAATTACAATGATTCTACTTTGCAGGTACGGTATGTAATTAAATCATCAGTAGATCCGAGCAAAACATTAGTGCCAGAAGGCTTTGGAATAGCAATAGATGCAGACTTAACAGAAGTAGGAGTGCAGGATATGGACGATGTTGATCCGAATAGGCTCAATGTCGAAAGCTTACCAGAGGAGGCAAACAACAATTCAGCCTATGTGCATGTACAAACTCTTAACAAAGATGTTAGTACCAAAGTGCATATCAACCACTTTACAGATACATGGGGAGAGTATGCAGACGGATTAATTGGTAAGCTAAGCGAAACGTCACATGCAGGATATTTTATTGACGCAGAATCACCTAGTGTAATAGTAGACTTGTTCTACAGCTATTTAAAATATAATAGAAATAGTGTTACAAATGAAATAACTTATAGGTGGGATAGCTCAGATGTTTTAATAAAGTCAACAAGTTCAATTGTTAAATATCAGGCAACAATATCATCATTGACAGATGAACAGATACTTGAGTATACAGGCAAAGAGGGAGAGGAAGACATTTTATCCAACCCACAAATTGTAATGGCATTACCAAAAGTCGATAACGTGAATCAGGAAGAATATATAAGTAGATATATAGATTCAAATTCAGCTGAATATGAAACTGCACCAGTAAATAACAGTTACATTGGAGGAGAGAGACTTGATGAAGAAGATACCCAATGGACATATTATGTGGTTGATACAGATGGAAATAGAGTGAATAATCATAATATTAAAAGTGTAGAATTAACAATTGAGGATAAGCTTATTGCAGCCTCAAGTGCAGACCCTGGAGCATACAGGACATTATTAAACTTTGATTTTAAAGGGCATTTGAATCCTGGACAGACTATTGTTGCAGACATGATGATTGGTCTTGATACAGCTAGCTTTGGTTTAGTGTCTACAGATTCACTAATTGCAAATGTATATAACTATAAAGATGGATCGTTTAGGCCAATTATAGGCAGTGATAGAGATCCAACTAAAAAATATGGTTACTTAGGCGACACACTAGACTTAAACAGCAATGACCTTGAAGGATCAGAAGTTAATATGACTGTATCCATTCCTCCTATGGTATTTGATGAGGCTAGTGATATCCTCAGAAACAAGTATTCATACAGCGAATATGAACCAGAGGGGTTACAGGATAAGAGACCATCCTTAGTGCCAGAAGGAACTGAATATAGCTTTAGATCTGCCATCTCAGTAAGATCTAGCACTGTAGACTTGTATGAAAATACTATAATATATGACGTCTTACCACATTTAGGTGATACACAAATTAAAAATACAAAATCACCAGATATTAATGAACCAGACGCTGAGCCGGGAGATAGAAATTCAACATGGACTGGATGGCTAGATCCTGAGAGCATAGTAGTAAATAAGACTCATACAAAAAATGGAATTACACAGAAAACAGAAATTATTGATAGTGTAGATGCAGACTACTGGATTGGTCCATTCAATGATGAGACAGGGGAAATAGTCGGAACAGGCAAAGATGGGCTACCAGCATATATTGACAGAAAAACATTAACCTTTTATGAAGATATGTATGGAAATACTAATGAAAGGAACAAAGGGGACTACTTTATTAAATTGGCAGACTTAATAAGCCTTAAAACTACTGACCCTGAGAAATATGCAAGTTTATCTAAAGAAATATTAGGGATTTGGGTTCAAATGAAGGATACTGACCTAGGTGGATTTAGCCTAACTAGCACTTTTGAACTTGAATATAACTTAGAAGCTCCACTAAATCTTCCATTGTATGATGGTGTAAGTAAAATTGGAGACACTGATATTGAAGTTGAAGAAAAAACAGAGAATTATCAAGCTTGGAACACCTATGTGATTAATGCAGAGAGAGTAGACGGCGGAACTACAGTTAATGTTGAATCACCAAGGGCAGGAGTATACCTAGGAAGACCTAGTGAAAAAGGATACCTTGGTAGCTATGTATGGTTAGATGAAAACTTCGATGCAGAAGTAAATGAAGGAGATTATACTAGAAGAGAAGACGGTAGGTTAATTCTAAACTCTGCTAGCAAAGACTTAGATTATGATGGGGAAATAGACGACCCAGGAATCAATGGTGTAGAGGTAGAGCTGTTAACAGAAGATGGCTACCCAGCAAATAAAGAGGGTGTTGCAGTTGCTGAAATCACAGAAGGTGGAGAAACAAAATACGTAGAAATAGATGAGCTAACAGGAAAAATTGCAACAGGAAGTTTTGGAGAACCAATTTATACCTTGAGCGGACCAGCAGTGGAAATTACAGAGTCAGACGCATATGGTAATGAAGGATATTTCATTTTCTCTAATCTAGAACCAGGTGATTATAAGCTGAGATACAGAATGCCTAATGGTGATTATAACACCTTTGCAGTTACAACAAAGGAAATCGGGGATACTGAAGCTGAGGTTGATGTCTATAGAGACGGTATGAAGTTACCTAATTTAGAAGGAGAAGACCTAGTAAATGGTGATAATGAAGAAGTAGCAGACCAATTAGTAGTTCAAACAAAAGACAGTATATCAGTGGATGCTATCGGAGAAAACCCATCTAGCTATCCTGCATATGATGAAAAAATGACATCATATAACTTAGGAGTTTCAAGGGATTATATATTCTCTGGAATAGCATGGAGAGATGAAACATCTACAGGTGCAACTGTAGAAAGTGATGGACAAATTGGAGTTAGTGAGGAAAGACTTGCAAATGCACAGGTAAAAGTCTATGAAGTTGTAGATGGAACACTGAAGGAGGCTTACCAAACTAACGGAGAACTTGCAGAAGCAAAAACAGATGATGACGGAAGGTTTGAAGTTAGCTTAATTCCATTTAAAGAGTATGTTGCGAAGGTAGACACAAGTGAGATGAGCGGGGTATTTGAAGTTACACCTATTAGAGATAATAATAGAGCAACAGTGTCCTTAAGTGACAATGATACTTACGAAAACGCAGAAGAGCAGCTTGAAACAACTCCTTTCTATGCTGATGCAGCAAGAGATGGAGAAATTCCTGTAGTGGCAACAACTGGTGAAAATACAGGTAAGTTTGTAAGTGAAGACTTTGTGGGAATTGGATTAATTACTAAAGGAAGAGTGTTCATTGGAGGCAGCATCTGGGATGACCTTGACTATAATGGAATAAAGAATCAATACTATAATGAGGAAGGCATATTTGAATTTGAGCCAGGACATGAAAATGTAACTCTGATATTAGAAAAATATTATTATGATAAGGATACAGAAACATGGATATATGTAGAAGGTGCTGACACTACAGTTACCACTGATGCAAAGGGAAGCTATTTGTTCCAAAACTTATCCGCGGTCCATGATATTGGTGGAGAAACTCTACTAGCTGGATATAAAGTTAAACTAGATCTAACAACTATGCCAGATGGAAACTTGGCTATCACGAAATATCAAGCAAATAATGGGGCTTTTGATAGTGACTTACCAAGGGAATCAACGAGTGGATATTTACATGGTGATCAGGAAGCACCATTGGTACCAGCTACGATAATAAATGAAGAGACCATGGAATTTGTAAGTGATGAAGATAATAATTCATTCCTTGATTTAAATGGCGGATTTAAAACTTATGAACCAGGTTCAATCGCAGGTGAAGTATTCTTTGATAAAAATAGTGATGGTGTAGTTAACGAAGATGAAACATATGAAGAGTTACTGGCGGAAATCGGTAGTGAAGATGTAGAATTTACTGCGAAACTGGAAACATATTATTTAGATGGAGAAGGGAAATGGCAACAACTACTTGATGAGACTACAGGAGAGCCTATTAGGCAGGCTAAAATTGTGGATAAGTACACTGATGGCAAATACATTTTTGAAAATTTACCAACAAGAGCCTTTGTTGAAGAAGTTGTTCCAGAAATTACTGACCCAGATATCACCGACCCAGGTGGAGATGACCCAGATGCCACTGACCCAGATATCACCGACCCAGATGTCACTGATCCAGA
>CAYJFM010000016.1:0-20011 GCA_964369805.1 uncultured Oscillospiraceae bacterium | reverse complement strand
CCAGATGTCACTGATCCAGAAACAAAGATTGTGAGTAGAATACTCGGATACAAACTAACTTTAATTGACAATACTAAAATAACTGAATCAGGAGACATTATACCGACTGCTTACTTGAAAAACAACGGCATTGGAGACAGCTCAATGTATGTATTAGCTAACCAAAACAGTGGGGTAGAAAATGAACTCACTGAAGAGGAAGGTGAAGAGGGAGAAGGGCTAGAGCCGTTAGACTTAAGCAAATTTACTTTTGGAATTTCGAAGAATAAAACCAGTGAAGTGTATAGCAATGGAGAAATAGCAGGACATATTGTACTTGGTGAATATCAGGCAGATACAACCTTTAAATCCGTTATTTCAAATCTAACTAGAAGCATTGATAGCGGTCTTGAGAATAACTTTGACTTAGTAATTGGTAAGCAAGTTACATCGTACAATGCGGGGTTCACAAATTATATACCACCAGTAGTTGAGCCAGATGCTGAAGATAAAAGTGAAGATAATGCAGGAGGAATATTTGATATAATTAAGGTGCCTCAAACTGGTGATGAAAGAATACTAATCTTATTTGCAATAGTTATGCTTGCTGCCACAATTGGACTAGTAGGAATAAGAGTTAGAAGGAAAAAGGCAAGATAAGTTAATGGTAAATAATTAAGATGTAACAAGTGAAAAACTGACTTTAGAGAAGTAAAAGTCTTTACTAATCTAGAGTCAGTTTGTTTTTTTGTACAAAGTCTTTTGTGCAAAATGTACTCAGCACTGTGTGGACTCACATTATATATTTTGATATAATGTAGAAAGTAAAATGCGCTTGAAGGGAAAAGTAAAATATGTATGAGAAAATCATTGAACTGGATAATAATTACTTAAAAGATGGGGCGCAACGGAGTTTTAATAGAACCATGGGATTTAGAGAGGGGAGTGGAGCTTTTTCTAAATATCAAAAGGAAAAAGGGCATATAGAAAAACTTACTTTTGAGAACCTAAAAGTTAAGGCAAAAATAATTTTAGGAAGCAACTGTGGCATGACGAAGGAAAATAGGTTTGAAGCTAGGGGAGCTTCCTTTTTCGCGCCTGTTTTTAAGCAAGTAGGTAATCAAGATGTAAAGGGGTATATGCTTTTGGCACTTACTCTAAAATTTGAAAATGATGGCCTTGTGGAAAATGAATTTGATAGGATATACAAAGAAATTTGGGAAATAGGATATATGGATTCTGCAAGAGAATACCTTGAGGCTTGGGGAAAAGAATTTTTCGAGAGAGAATATTTTACAGAAACAATTCTATCTCCGACCTTTGGGCCTGGACTGATGGGAATGGAGTTAAATCAGATTGATTCTTTTCAAGAAGCTTTATCATTACAAGACATTGGGATAAACATTACAGAAACATTAACTATGAACCCAGCTAATTCGGTGGTCAGTTTGCATCTTTTTCTAAATAATCCAATTGGGGCTAACAAGAGTTGTGATAGATGTTTGGGGAATAAGGTAAATTGTCAGTTTTGCAAAGAATACATAGGGGAGGAAAATTATGGGTTTAAATAGAGTGAAAGTAACTGATGTAAGAACGAAACTCTCTACAGAAATAGAAACTGGTAAAAGCCTCTTGGAAAGCTCTTATAATAGTTCGATTGAGCTGATTGGAGACTGCAACGGAAAAGGCGCCTGTGGAAAATGTAAAGTAAAGGTAATGAGGGGGAATGACTATGCTCTCACGCCCCTAGAAAAAGAACTACTTAGTTTTACAGAAATCAAAGGAGGATATAGACTTGCGTGTAAGTTTTACCCAAAGTCAGATTTGCTTATTGAAACAATGGAGACAAAAGAAGGAAAGACTAAAAAATCGAGAATTATTACAATTCCATACTTTCTTAAAGATGAAATACTGGAAGAAAATCATGGGAAGATGTGGGAATATGGAATTGCATTTGATATTGGGACAACAACTATACTGGGAATGCTGTGGCATCTTGAGAGTGGTGAAAATATATGCAATATTACAAAATCCAACCCACAAAGTATCTATGGAAGTGATGTGATTTCAAGAATAGTTTTTGCTGAGGAAAGCCCAGACAATTTTAAAGAGCTTAATGCAAAAACAGTAAATTGCCTAAATGAAATAATTGATGAATTTATTCAGGTAATTGAAGAAACAGAAGATACCGCCCACGAAATAAATTGTAGAAATTTTATAAAAGAGGTATCGGTGGTTGGAAATACAGCCATGAGTCATATTTTTATGGGACTAGATTTAAGCGGACTTGCAACATCACCTTTTGCCCCAGCCTTTGAAAGAGGGCAGACTAAGGTAGCTAACGAGCTAGGGTTAAATCTGGGGGCATGCCCTGTTAAAGTAATGAGCAACATCGGAGGCCATGTAGGCTCTGATATTACAGCAGGTATTGTTGCAGAAGGTATATGTCATGGCGAGTATAAGAACCAAACCACGTTACTTATTGATATTGGAACTAATGGAGAAATAGCCCTATCTTCTGGTGGCAAGCTTGCGGTTTGTTCCACAGCTGCGGGGCCAGCTTTTGAAGGTGCTGCAATAAGTAAAGGGATGAGAGCGTTGAGGGGTGCTATTGACGAAGTATATATTAAAGGTGATGATATAGCTATTTCTGTAATTGGTGGTGATGATGTTGAACCAATAGGTATTTGCGGCTCTGGAATAATTGACTGTATTGCAGTTCTTGTAGAAGGGGAAATAATAGACAGCACTGGAAAGCTAAAGAGTAGGGAAGAGCTGGAGTTGGAAGGTTTCTCAGAGAAAATCTGTGCAAGGGCAAAGGTAAGTTCTGGTGAAAGGCAGTTTAGGCTAAGCTCTACAGAAGAAAAAGATAAAGAAATAGTAATAACACAAAAGGATATAAGAGAAATTCAGAATGCTAAGGCAGCAATATTTGCTGGGGTGCTATGTTTATTGCATAATTATCAAATATCGATATCGCATATCGATAAAGTTTTAATAGCAGGTACCTTTGGTAATTATTTAAAGGATACCAGTTTACTATCTGTAGGCATACTTCCAAAAGTTAAGAAAGAAATAATTAGCTTTGTAGGTAATTCTGCTGGTGTAGGTGCATCTTTGGCCCTTCTTTCAAAAAAAATTAGCGAAAAAGCTGAGGAATGTGCAGGGAAGGCAGAACATATTGAATTAGCAAGTTATACTGGGTTTCAAGATATATACATCAAATCAATGAACTTTTGATAATACATTAGGATATGGTATACTGAAAGGGTGAGCCTGAAGGTGACCGTTACAGAAAATTTGAACTTTAGAAAATGGAGATGCTAATGGATATCAGAAAGAACAAGAATACAAAATATATAGTGCTGTTTATAATTATTGGATTGATAGGTGCTGCTATACTACCAATACCAATTGTGTTAGCTGAAAGGGATGAAGTTGCAGCTTTTGAACTCAGTGTAGAAGCGAAAGAGGCAGAAATAAAAGAGGCGGAAGAATATTTAGATTCCTTACCAAAAACGGGAGTTACCTTAGGAGAAGGGGGAGCAAGAGCTCTAGATTTATCTAAGCCTTGTGGCTTTACAGCAGAAGAGCTAGCGCCTTACCTGCAAGGAGGGACTGTTGGCTTAGAAGAGGAGTTTATTGAGGCTGAAAAACTATATGGAGTTAATGCAGTTTTTCTTGTTAGCATTGCTGCACTTGAAAGTGCATGGGGAACATTAAATTTTAGAACAAATAATATGTTTGGGTATGGGCAGGCTTCCTATGCAACGAAAGCAGACAATATATATGCCGTGGCAGAAGGACTTGGTGGTTACTATTTAACACCAGGAGGCAGCCTCTATTATGGAACCTCAATAGATGCAGTCCATACAAAATATGCAACAAGTAGTACTTGGGATGACAAGGTAGCAAAACAAATGGAGTCCCTTTATGGAAGTTTATCAGCAGAGCAGCAGGTTGGTATTGATGCAGATATAGCAGCTGCTGAGGAAAAAGTTAGAGTATTAGAAGAAGAGCTGGAAACCTTACATGAGGTTGAAGCGGAAAGAGAAAAACCATGGTTTATGAAAGATTAAATCCAAGAGTAAAAAAAGCTTGGAGAATTGGTAATGGAATAGGGCTAGTTTTTGTATTAATAGCATATATTATTACAAGGGTTATAATGAGCTCAGCAGGAGCTCCAAGTGATGCAACCTTTTGGGTTAATATAGGCTTTGGGGTCGTAGGATTAATATTTTTACTATCTCTGACAATTTTTACAGAGATTCAATATAGGCAGTGGGGATACTATATAGGGGAAGATAAGGTTGAAATTAGAAAAGGAATATTCTTTATTTCAACAGAGATTATTCCTGTAGTTAGAATTCAGCATATTAATAGTAATAAAGGTCCTATTGATAGAGCCTTCAAACTTGCTACTGTGGAAATTAGTACAGCTAGCGGAAGTTTTAAAATTGTTGGGCTTGATGAAGTAAGAGTAACAGAAATATCTGAAAATCTAAAAAATAAGCTTGTGAAAAGAATGAAAGAGGAGCAAAAGTAATGTTAGAAGGAAAAAAAGGTCATTTTCTTATTATCTTTGATAAATTACTTTCTGTAACAATCGTGCCAATAATTGTAATAGTGGTTGCTTTGACTAGAGGTGGGTTAGCAGGTGATACTGGACAGCTTCTCAGTAACCTTACACAATTCTTACCACTTTTGATAATTGCATTAGTTGGACCTATTCAAGCAGTTCTAAAATATGTTTTTACAACTTATCAAGTAACTGACAAGATGTTCATAGTAAAAAGTGGCGTAATCAACAAAGAAAAATTAGAAATTCCATTAGAGACAATTACCACAATAGACTTTACTCAGAATATTTTATTTCAAATCTGTAAGGTAAATAAAATAAGAATTGAAACAACTGTACAGTATGCAGGAAAGAAAGATCCTAATACGGTGCTTGCATTAAAGGAAGAAGATGCTATAGAGTTCAAACAACTGCTTTTGAGCAAAAAGCAGGCGAAACTAAATATGATGCAAGGAATTAGCACTGAGCAAAACTTTGCAGATGGTGGAGTACAAAACGCAAATTCAAATGAGGCTGTTGAAAATACTAGCTATGGAGATTTTGCAAATTATCAAGTTACACCTGAAGTAGTTTTAGAAGAAATAAAACCGAATTTAAGCAGGTTAATAATGCTTGGATTAATTGGGCCAAAGAGCTTTATTGTAATACAACTAATTGCCTTTGCAGGGGCCATAGGTGGTTTTATTGGAGTCTTTTTCGAAAATATGGAAGAAGAGATTGTTAATGGTATTGCATCAGGACTCGAGATGAATAGTATAGAAAGGCTAATAGTAGATATTACTGAGTCGAATTTCTTTGTAGGGATAATAGTCCTTGCCATACTGGTTACTGTTTTAATAGCCTTCGTATTTTTGATTATATTGTCAGCGATAGCTACGGTAATTAGGTATTTTGACTTCACCATAAAGAAAACTGATAAGAACATTCAGATTAACTATGGCTTGCTAAACAAGAAAAAATTCACTCTTACAGATGAAAAAGTATCAGGAGTAGCATTAGAACAATCCCTAGTCATGAGATTTTTAGGGTATTACAGGTTAAATGTATATGCCATTGGATATGGAGGAGGTGGAGGTGATGAGTCTGCAGAAGTTGTCATGCCAATACTATATCCTATAGGAAAAAAAGATGAAGTTTTATCTGTGCTGAATACAATTATGCCTGATATTAAGCAGGAAGAGGAGTTTTATAGAGAGAAAAAAGGAACCTTAAGATATTTCTTCTATAGAGCAGAGGTGGTTTTCTCACTATTACTGATTGCTGCATGGCCAATTTTGGCATTTACTCAAGAGGCGGAAGTTGCAAGAGAGGTCATTGGAGTGTTTGGAATACTATTTCTGCTAATGGCACTTACTAACTCTATATTATCTTACCATAATGCAAAACTCAGCCTAGGAGAAAACACTTTAAGTTATATAAAAGGTGGATTTAATAGAAGTATCATTATGCTAAAGACCAATTTAATTGAAACTGTTTCTTATAATACTACATATCTAAAGGAAAAAAGAAACTTAGGACATATAATAGTTCAGTTTTATGGGCCATTGCATTATTCAAAGGGAAAAGTAGTGAATATGAGAAAATTAGACTTTGAGAAGGTACGCAACCTTATTAAGCTCTAGAACTCAATAGGAGGCATTATGAACATTAAGAAAAACAGTAGTACAATGAAAATCATATCTATTATGATAACATTAGCGCTCATCTTTTCAGTGGGATTCTTATCTGGTTGTAGCAATGGAAACGCTTCAGAAAGTGACCCTGACAGTAAAGTTGAAAGCACTAAAGATGCTGATGATGAGGGAGAAGAAGAGGCAGATAAATCTAAGGATGAAGATGAATCTGCGGGAGAGGAGAAAGATGAAGAGTCTGGATCAAATGAAAGCTCTGATAAGTCTTCGTCAGGTTCAAGCTCAAGTGGTTCTTCAGGAAGTAGTTCAAGTAGTTCTTCAAGTAGCTCCTCAGGCAGTTCCTCAGGTAGTTCTTCAAGTGGCTCCTCAGGAACAACTACTACGCCTAAAACAATTACGGTGTATGTATCAATAACTTGCAATTCTATTATTGATAATCAAAGTAAACTTAGCGCGGAACTTGTAAGAAAAGCAGGAAGTGGAACGATTATGGGAAGTACTGCTGTTACAATATCACCTGGATCAACAGCAATAGATGCTACAAGGGCAGCTGCTTCTCAAAAAGGCGTAAGTGTGCAAGGAAGCAGTTCATATGTTAGTGGCTTTAATGGTATCTCTGAAAGAGATGCTGGACCTATGAGTGGATGGAAGTTTGCGGTAAATGGAAGTTTTGGTGGTAGTGCAGCTAGTCAGGTCACTTTATCGAATGGAGACTCTGTTTCATGGGGATATACTGTAAATGGAAACAGTGCATATTAGTTAATGATGGAGTTGGTATATGCTCAGGAAGATTTTAATAAGGAGAGAGAATGCAAGATACATTTAGCAAATTTCACCCTATAATAAATATAGCCTTCTTCTTAACAGCAGTGGTTTCTACCATGATGTTTTTTGATGTCTACTTTGTACCCCTCTCATTTTTAGCAGCCTTTTCATATGGGCTTTTTATTGGGGGAAAGAAGTTTATTAAGATGGTTTTGATTTTTGTTCTTCCTGTAGTAATCCTTTCAACGGCATTCAACATGTACTTAAACCAAACTGGGGATACTATAATCTTTCAGTATAAATATACTATCATCACAATGGAGGCGGCACTTTATGGGCTTGTGAGCGGGCTAGCTTTTGGATCTATACTAATGTGGTTTTATTCATATAATGCCGTGGTGACAAGTGACAAATTCTTATTTGTCTTTGGCAAAATAATGCCAACCTTAGCTCTTGTTTTTTCCATGGTCCTAAGGTTCATTCCCTTATTTACAAAGAGAGCAAACTTAATTGTGACGGGACAGAAGGCCATTGGCAAAGACCCTGGTTCAGGGACAAAAAAAGAAAAAACTAGGCATGGGATAAAAATATTATCTATTATGATAACCTGGTCTTTGGAAAATTCAATTGACACATCGGATTCCATGAAGGCTAGAGGATATGGATTAAAGGGGAGAACTACATATTCCAACTTCAAATTCACATATACGGATGGCTTAGTGGCAGCAGTTCTAACAGCACTGATAATTATTATATTTGCTGGAATACCTAACTTTGGTACGACAATATTTTTTTACCCTTATATAGAAGTAGTATATAATAGCCTGATTTGGCCAGTAATATATATATGCGCAGGAATATTTTGCTTCCTGCCTCTACTATTAAATCTGAAGGAGGCCGTGCAGTGGAAATATTTAGAATCGAAAATTTAAGCTTTACATACCCTTTGAGAGAGAAACCTGCTTTAGATGGACTCAGCCTTGATATTTATAGGGGGGAGTTTGTTGTGCTAATGGGTCAGTCAGGTTCAGGAAAAAGTACTTTGCTTAGAAATTTAAAGCCAGCACTTATTCCAAATGGTGAAAAAAAGGGGAATATTTATTTTGAACCTGTTGAAGATAGAGGATTACTGCCACTTGAGGATGTAAGTGATAGACTTCAAGCTGGAGCCATAGGGTATGTACTTCAAAATCCTGATAATCAGATTGTTACAGATAAAGTTTGGCATGAACTTGCTTTTGGTTTAGAAAACCTTGGATACGAAAATGAAGTTATTAGGGTAAGAGTTTCAGAAATGGCTAATTTTTTTGGAATTCAAAAATGGTTTGAAAAGGATACAAGGGAGCTATCAGGTGGGCAAAAACAGATTTTAAATCTAGCCTCTGTAATGGTAATGAAACCTGAGATTTTAATACTCGATGAACCCACAGCACAGCTTGACCCAATTGCTGCTGCAGATTTTTTGCAAATAATAAAAAAGATAAACAGAGAAATTGGAACAACTATTCTAATTTCAGAGCACCGCTTGGATGAAGTCTTACCTTTAGCAGATAGAGCAGTTGTAATGGAGAAAGGTAAAATACTCGTTGATGATACACCTGATCGAGTGGGAGCAGTGCTATCAGTAAGGAGTAGTAATATGTTTACTGCAATGCCATCACCAATGCAAGTATATGATAAACTTTTTGCAAAAGGATACGGCAAAGACTTAGAGTGCCCTATTGATGTTAGAGGGGGAAGACTCTGGCTCAATAAAATACTTAAAGGGATAACCCTAGAAAAAACAACTATTGAGGAATTGTCTTTAAATGAGAATACAGATGCCAACATTGTATTTAGCTTAACCGATGTGTGGTTTAGATACGGGAAAAAAGAGCCAGATGTAGTAAAAGGCTTAAACCTAAAAGTTCGAGAAGGGGAAATTCTTGCAATTGTAGGGGGTAATGGTACAGGAAAAACCACAACACTTAGTATAATTTCAGGGCTTAGAAAGGCTTATAGAGGCAAAGTAAAACTCTTTGGGAGGCCAATAGAAAAATACTCTGATAAGGAGCTTAGAAAAGGTCTTTTAGGGCTAATGCCACAGGATCCACAATCTATATTCGTGGAGGAGAGAGTGGAAGATGATTTAAAGGAAGTACTCATAGGAAGAGGATTATCTGCTAAAGAGATAGAATATAAAACTAGAGAGATTGCTGAGCTAACTGAAATTTCTGAATTACTAGACTCACATCCATATGATATTAGTGGAGGAGAGCAGCAAAGAGTAGCCTTAGCAAAAATACTCTTGTTAGACCCTAAAGTGTTACTTCTAGATGAGCCCACAAAGGGAATAGATAATTTCTTTAAGGGAAAACTTGGAGAAATACTTTTAAAACTTAAAAATAAAGGGAAAACCATAGTAATTGTCTCCCATGACATTGAATTTTCTGGACAATATGCAGATAGATGCGCAATGTTTTTTGAAGGGAGAATAAGCACGGAAGGAAGTGCGAGAAAATTTTTCTCTGGAAATAGTTTCTATACGACCTCCGCAAATAAAATGTCATCTCACAAATTCGAAAATGCAATAACTGCAATGGATGTGGCAGAACTTGTTCTTCAAAACTTGGAACAAGAAGGCCGCCCGCCAGGAAGCTCATCGCCACTAAAGCAAGCCCCACCTACAGGAAGCTCATCGCCAGTCGAAGATAAGAAGACTACGCAGGTAAGCTTACCTCCTAGGGAAGACACTCAGGCTTCACTAAGAAGCTCAGAGGCACTCAGACATGTAACAAAAAATACAGAGATAAACATAGCCACACATGATGCAGAGGAAGCTATTTTGTGCGCAACTCAAAGTAAGCGAAAAGTAAAACAGAGAATTATAAACATTACATCTATAGGGGTAATGGCAGCAGTTCTTTTCGCCAATGTAACCTTTGGAAATCAAAGTAATTTTTTACTAACAAGTATATTAATTATATTTTTTATGATGATTCCGTTTTTCTTTGCTTTTGAAGCAAGGCGGCCAAAGGCTAGGGAGTTGGTGTTAATTTCTGTAATAATTGCTTTGGCAGTGGCAGGTAGAGCAGCATTTTTTATGATACCGCAGGTAAAACCAATACTAGCTGTTGTCATTGCAGGAAGCTACTGTATGGGGCCAAGTGCAGGATTTATTATAGGTAGCATGTCAGCATTCACCTCAAATTTCTTATTTGGGCAAGGTCCATGGACACCTTGGCAGATGCTTGCAATGGGGAGCATAGGGGCAATTGCAGGTGTTATTGGAAAAGTATCTAGAAGGAGAGTCAGCGAAAAAAATGATGTAAGTACAAATTATGGATTTGACTTAAAAAGTTCAGTACCTATGGCTATCTTTGGTGGGATAGCAACATTTTTCATATATGGGTTGTTTGTAGATATATGGACAATTTTCGGCTTTCAGCAGGACCTTACTTTGGAATCAATACTTTTAGTATATGGAGCAGCAATCCCATTTAATTTGGTATTTGCGGGATCTACAGCAGCCTTCTTACTTTTATTTGCAAAGCCTACTGTTAAGAAAATAAATCGAATAAAAAACAAATACGGATTTGAGGTTTAGTTACAAATAATTAGAATAAAATAACTGGTAGTTTATCTTTTTAAGAAACTACCAGTTTTTTTTTGAGGTTATAATCTGAAAAGGCCTAGTTATGATTAGCTGTGCTTATTTTTCGAATGAGCTAAGTTTGCTTTACTTAGCTTTATTCAAATTGGCTTCTATATAAACCAGCGTAGAAACCATCTTTTAGCATTAACTCATCATGGCTTCCTTGTTCTATAACATCACCTTTATCCATTACTAGTATTACATCAGCATTTTTAATTGTGGAAAGTCTATGAGCAATAATAAATGAAGTTCTACCTTCCATTAAGTTATCCATAGCCTTTTGTATTAGAACTTCAGTTCTGGTATCTACAGAGCTTGTAGCCTCATCAAGGATCAGTACTTTATGGTTTGCAAGAATTGCCCTTGCTATGGTCAGTAGCTGTTTTTGGCCCTGAGAAAGGTTGGTTGCATCTTCATTTAGCTCCATTTCATAACCATTTGGAAGAGAGGAAATGAACTTATCTGCTTGAGCTGCCTTAGCTGCTGCGATTACTTCTTCATCAGTTGCAGTAAGCCTACCATAGCGGATATTCTCCATAATAGTGCTATTATATAGCCATGTATCTTGAAGAACCATACCAAACATTTCACGAAGGTCTTCTTTTTTATACTGGTCAATGTCATAGCCGTCTAGGTTTATAGAACCTCCATTAAGAGGATAAAATCTCATTAGAAGTTTAACTATAGTAGTTTTGCCAGCACCTGTAGGGCCAACAATCGCTACTTTTTGACCCTGAGTTACGTGGCAGGTAAAGTCATTAATTATAGTTTGTCCAGGCACATAGCCAAAGTTTACATTGTTAAAATCTACAACGCCAGTAATGTTCTCAAGTTTAATGTTAGGATCAACTTTTTCTTCAACCTCATCCTCTTCTTCTAGTAAAGCAAAAATTCTTTCTGATGCGGAAGCAGTTTGCTGTAATACTGCTGAAATTTGAGAAACCTGCGCAAGTGGCTGAGAGAACTGCCTAGTATATTGTAGGAAGGCTTGAATATCTCCAACCTTTATAACTCCGCCAGAGACTAAATAGCCACCTAGTATACAAACTGCTACATAGCCAAGGTTTCCAACGAAAACAAGCACTGGCATCATTAGTCCTGAAAGGAAATTTGCCTTCCATGCAGATTTGTATAAAACTTTGTTTTGCGTTTCGAAAGCTTCTATAGTTTTTTCTTCACCATTAAAAGCTTTAATTACAGTATGAGCACCATAGCTTTCCTCAACCTTACCATTGATTTTTCCAATATATTCTTGCTGCTTATCAAAATACTTTTGAGATCTTTTTACTATAAAGGCTACAATCAAACCAGAAATAGGTAGTGTAGCTATTGTAATTAGAGCCATTTGCCAGTTGATTGAAAGCATCATTATTATAATACCTGCAAGGGTTGCTACAGATGATATAATTTGCGCTAGTCCTTGGCTAAGTATTTGGTTTATAACATCCACATCATTAGTAATTCTTGAAAGTACATCCCCAGTTGAGTTTTTATCATAGTATGAAATTGGGAGTCTGTGAATTTTATCCTCTATTTCATTTCTTAGTTTGTAGGTTACCTTTACAGAAATCTTTGACATAAGTAGCCCTTGAACTAGTGCAAAACCAGCGCTGAACAAGTATATAGCAATTAAAGCTAAGGCAATTTTTCCTATAAGGTCAAAGTTTATACCATCCCCACCTTGAATTTGAGACATAGCTCCAGCAAATATTTCAGTTGTAATCTCTCCAAGTATTTTTGGTGAGACAATAGCAAATACTGTAGAAGCTAATGTGCAAAGAACAACCATTACAAGAGCAAGTTTGTAATTTGCAATATATTTTATCAACTTACCCATTGAGCCTTTAAAGTCTTTTGCTTTCTCTACAGTCCCTCCGCTTGGAGGTCCTCCTAGCCTTTTTCCACCAGAAGGTTTCTGAGATTTTTCTTTAGTTAATTTTTCATTACTCATAGCTATTTACCTCCTCTTCTGAAAGTTGAGATAAGGCAATTTCGAGATATTCACTACAGGACTTTAGTAACTCTTTATGAGTACCACTTCCTACAATTTTACCATTATCTATTACATAAATTTGGTCAGCATCCATAATTGTGCTAATTCTTTGACCTACAATGATTACAGTTTCATCAACAAGATGCTCCTTCAGCTCTTTTCTAAGTTTGGAATCAGTTTTAAAATCTAGAGCACTAAAGCTATCATCAAAAATATAGATATCACTGTCAGTAGCAAGGGCTCTTGCTATTGCAAGCCTTTGTCTTTGGCCACCTGAAACATTAGTCCCACCTTGAGTTATTTCACTTTCAAAGCCAGCTTCTTTATCCATAATGAAGTCGTAAGCCTGAGCGGTTTTAGTTACATCCATTAGTTGATCATTTTCAAGCTCTTTGCCGTATTCAATATTAGACTTAATGCTCCCACTTAGTAGTACATTCTTTTGAGGTACAAGGCCGATATGGCTTCTTAACTCTTTAAGCTTCATATCTTTTACATTAACACCATCAACTAAAATCTCTCCTTCCTGAGCATCATAGAAGCGAGGAATTAAGTTTACTATAGTAGATTTACCAGATCCAGTAGCTCCAATAAAGGCAGTGAACATACCTGCTGTGGCCTTGAAGGAAATATTTTCTATAGCATAACCTTCTGCTCCGTGGTATTTAAAGCTAACATTTTTAAACTCTAAGTTTCCTTTGTTTGATGGAGATATATGAACTGGATTTTCAGGGTCAACTATGGAAATTTCAGTATTAAGAACTTCCATTATTCTTTCCGCAGAAACCTGAGCCCTAGGAATAAACATAAACACCATAACAATCATAAGAAAACTCATGATTACCTGCATAGTGTACTGCATAAAGGCAATAATATCACCAACCTGTATAGAAGATGATGCTACATAATCAGCACCCACCCAAACAACTAATAAGCTAGCTCCATTCATAATAAGCATTATTACTGGGAATAGCCATGACATTGATCTGTTTATGAATAAAGCAACCTTGGATAAATCCATATTAGCCATATCAAATCTTTTCTTCTCAAACCCTTCATTTCCAAAAGCTTTAACTACTAGAAGTCCATTAAGGCCTTCTCTAGCAACAAGATTTAATTTGTCTATTAGTTTTTGCATTGATTTAAACTTAGGTACAGTAACAACGAGTAAAATTGCAACAACACCAACAAGGCAGGCTATTGCAAGAACAAGTATCCAGCCCATGGAAACAGACTTTTCTAAAGCCATAATGATTCCACCTATACCCATAATAGGGGCATAGCATAGAAGCCTGATACCTACATTTAATAATAATTGAATTTGGTTTATATCGTTTGTAGACCTAGTGATTAGAGAGGCAACAGAAAACTTATCAAAGTCCTCATTAGAAAAATTCTCAACCTTTCTAAAAACCGCACTTCTTAAATCCCTAGCAACACCTGCACTTAATCTAGCAGAAATAAGGGTTACAAGTATTGAGGCAGTACCCCCAACTAGGGAAATGAGTAGCATAAAAAGCCCAGTTCTCATTATATAGTCAGACTGATAGCTACTTAGGTCTACACCTATAGATTTATAGAACTCTACTGTTGCAAAAGGTACAGACTGGAGTTTTAGAGTACTATCTACTTGAGCGGCCATTTCTTGGGCACTAGCTAAAGAATTTCCTTCGTTCATAAATTGAAGTGTATAAAAAGCTGTCCCAAAAGCAGAACTTACTGACTCCATAGCTTCTTCGTCAAGAGTGCCAGTATAAGCATAAACATCACTAGAAGGCTCAATGCCAAGCTGAGGGATATCCCCGCCTAGAGTATAGTTGCTTCTAAGTAAAGTAGCATTCTCTTCACTTGAAATAGTTAGAATACCATCAAAATCTTCTTTAGCAATAGCATAGGGAACATCCTCCTCAACCCCCTGTTGCTGAATTCCAACATTAACTATGTCAGACATGTAATTAGGAAGATTCAAATCTGCAAAGGCCTGAACAAAGAGGAGCCCGAGAGCCAATATAAAACCAAAGAAAAAAGGTTTCATAAACTTCTTTAATAATTTAAACATTTTTTATCCTTTCTGTGCAAAGGTAAATCATGGATTTTACAGCCTGCACTACATATCAGTTTATCACAAATAAAAAAATCTGTCACAAGAATGTTGTGATATGAAATATAGGGCTGCATGGGCGAAGTTCTAAAGTTAATTTTCCACTTAATTGGTTACATTTTCTTCAATCTCTTTGCTGTGACTTTCTTTACTGCCATTTTCTTTGTTGTCATTTTTACTTTTTCTTTTACCAACTATGGTAACAACTAAAGTGAATAATACTAAGACAACAATTGAAACAATAAGACCTAAAGGATTGTCTTTAATGTTAGTAGCACTATACCCTAAGTATACATATACACAGGTTCCTGGAAGCATTCCCAAAACTGTAGCTACGGTGTAGTGAATGTACTTTATTCCTAGAATTCCGGATAAATAATTTACTGCTACGAAAGGGAATAGGGGAATAAGTCTGGCATACATCATAAAAACAAATCCATTTTTTGTTGCCTTTTCAGTAGCACTATCAATAAAGGATCCTTTTTTGACAAGCTTCATAATTGTGTCTTTACCTAAAAATTTAGCAATCCAATAAGACAGGTGACACCCTAGATTAGAGGCTATTACAGTTAAGAGTAAGCCCCACCAGAATCCAAAGATCGAACCAGCAAGTAGGGTAAAGGCTGAGGCAGGAATGGTAACAGTTACCGCTAGAGCATAAATTAATATAAAGATTAGTGGTGCAAAGGGATTTTCTCGAATTGTTTCAATTAAGTTTAATAATGATTCCAAATTTAGGTACTCTCGAAAAATAAAAAGAGTGACCAGAATAATAACAACAATAGCGATTTTAATTATTACATTCTTTTTCATAAGTTAACCTTCTTTCTATGTTTACAAATAAATAATAGTGGTTGAATAACAGGAACTCGACTTTAATATATGAAAGGCAAGCTGAAAACTGCTGTAAAAGTATAATTATGACAATTATACCCTAAATTTACAATAAAACACGATAAGGTCTGAAGAACAAGATAAATAATATGAATAATGTGTTGATAGAAAAATACTTATGTAGGATAGCTAATGAGGAAACAGGATAAAGGCGGTACTAAGATGATAAGTATGACTAAGATGCTAAATATGGTAAGACCTTTAAGCATGGTCAATAGATATAGGGGAAGGTAAGAGAAATTTCAAAGGAGGAGAAGAAAAGGAAAATACAAATTGTAAATATTTACCAAAAATGTCAAAAAAGGGTTGACTGAAAATCCTCTTTTGTGTATCATAAATTTACAGAAAGGAGATAAGAAAAATGAATTTTGGAGTTGAGAAAAAAAGAGAGACAGAGATGGTAGTATGCGGACTATTAAAGGATTATTTAGAAATTAAGTCGCTAATGAACCTTACAGCAGATGAGATGATTAGCCTTTACCCAATGAAGTTCATTCAGGAAGTAAAATCATTTGGGGGAAATGATCCGGTGACGGAGTACCTAATTCTTAAGGAGAAAGCGGAGGAACAAATTGAAGATGCTAGGCGCATTGTTGTTGCTTTTGAGTCTACTGTGTCAATGATTCCAGAGGACGTTTGGGTTTTGCTGAGAGACATGTACTTGAGAGAGGTAGATGTAGATGATATAAACCTCCAAGGAAGGTGCTATGAGGCAGTTGTAAACTACAATATTTTTTTTCTGATAGCTGTTAAGAGAAAAATTGGAGAAAGGGTTTATAAGAAGTATGCGAGAAAGGAAGAATGTCATGGAAGGGTTTAAAAAGGATAGGTACCAAAATGTAGAAAACAGGAAAAAAGGAGTTTCGTGGGTGGTAGTTGTATTGGTTATAGTCTTGTTTGTAGCTTGGGAACTGTTTGTAAGAACTGAAATACTATATGACGAAGCCTTAGTTTTAAAAGAAAATATAGCTAAAGGAACTGTTGTGACTGAGGAAATGGTTACTTCAAAGAAACTGCAAGGACTACCTAATGGTGCTATTAAGCCTAGTGATTTAAATGATATTATCGGTAAGGAAACTATACAATTTGTAGCTTCGGATACTTTTCTTTTAAGTGAATATTTCATAAGTAAAGAAATCTCGCCAGTTGAATCTAACGGCCTAAAAAATTTTGCCATTCCAGAGAATTGGATGGAAAGCTATCCTGAAACCATAAGGCGGGGCGACATGATTTACCTATATGCAATAGGCGCTAGTGATATAGAAAAGGCAGTAGTATCTGCAAAAGTCGCCCATGTCAAGGATAGTAGCAATAATGAAATATCTGCAGGTGGCAATGAAAGAAAGGATGCTTCTAATAATGTAAGTTCAATAGAAGTGGTATTAGAAGAGGCAGAAATTATTAGATTAACTAAGCTAGTTGAGGGAGGGACAAAATTCCTTGTTTCTTACCAGCAGTAAGGAGGGTTTATGAGAGTTATATCATTTATTGGGGCAGATAGTCAAGTTGGGACAACTATGCTAGCACAGGCCTTAGGAGAAAGCTTAGCTACGGAAGGTGAGAGGGTTGTAACAATTTTTGCAAGTGGAAATTATGGAAGCGACTTTATTAGGAGCAGTGAGGATTGGAAAGAGTTATCCATAGACTGTCTATTAGATGAAAAAGAAGGGGGGATGAAAAAGGAGCGGATACTAGGTCTCATTCAGCAGAATAAAGGAATGGGGTTTATTCATGGTGTAAGTAATATTCAAAACACACCGTTTTTTAGGCTTGATACAATTTCTAGAATTAAGGAATCTTTAAAAGGGGAGGTGGATTATCTAATAGTGGATGGTGGGTGCAATTTGAATTCTCCTTTAACAATATCTGCACTTGTAGGAGCAGATAAAAGATTTTTTGTGTTAACACAACAAGACAAGTCTCTTAGAAAATATAAATACATGAAAAAAATATTACTAGATAATAAAGGCTTGAAGGGAGATATAATCCTCAACATGTACAGAAACGAAGAGGGGCTTTACACAAGAGAACATCTAGAGTTCTTACTTGAGGAGTATGCCTGTGCTATTTTTTCTAGGAGAAATCAAGGGTGGGAAAAAGAGATGGAAAAGGAAACACTTTTAACGGATCAGATATTTTTGGA
The DNA here is from genome assembly GCA_964369805.1 of uncultured Oscillospiraceae bacterium. GTDB lineage: Bacteria > Bacillota > Clostridia > Peptostreptococcales > Anaerovoracaceae > CAYJHC01. The sequence continues at coordinate 2,292 of CAYJFM010000016.1, read as the reverse complement.
AGAAATGGAGGCCTTTAAAAGAGTTACACTTAAAAGAAATAGAAACAATTTAGTCAAGGAGGTAAGTGTTTATGATGAAAAATCAAGAGAAATGCCTAGAAGTAAAAAACGAATTTTCTTTAAGTGATTTTTTAAATGGGGAAGTAACAGCTCTAGCTGTGAAAGAGGAGGAAAAAGAAAACTCTTTTAAAGATATTTGCCAGTATGTAAAGGATGCTTTTGGCGAAGAGTGGGAAAGTTCAGATGAGACCTTAAAAGAAAGCAAGCTTGAACGAGAAAAGGATGCAATTATAGGGAAAGAATATGCAGTCAATTATTATAGGGATAAGATCAAAAAAATATTAATTGATAATGACCTTGAAGGAAGTCGTTTTCCAAAATACTATAAAAGTTTAGAAGATGGAATTTTTCATGAAAACTGGGGTCTTGCGGGTCTTGCATCTTGGGCTTATGATGAAAGCGAAAAATATAAGGCTTCCTCTTCAGCTAAAATTATAGGAAATAGAATTTACTGTTTTATTGATGGCAAACTTAAGCTTCAGCCACAAAGAATTTCCAAAGAAAGAAGAGCACAATTAAAGAAAGCTCTCTTACTTGCGACTCCAAAAGAAAGACTTGAAGAGGGATTTCATGAAGTATATATGCATAACGGGATTAGAATAACAATTTTCTCAGGTGAAAGGACTAAGCCTGGGCAAGATGTAATGGTGTTTAGAAAATATGTTTTAAAAACACTCACATTTGAGAAAATGGCTCAGCTAGGAACAATACCAAAGGATGCAATTCCGCTATTTGAGAACATGATAAAAATTGGATATAACGTGTTATTTGCAGGGCAGGTTAGGTCTGGTAAAACTACCTTTCTTCAAACTTGGCAGAGCTACGAAAATCAAGAATTAGAAGGTCTTGCAATTGCAACTGATCCAGAGACACCATGGCATAAGTTAATGCCAAAGGCACCTATTATGCAAATTGTGGCAGATGGGAAAGATTTAGAGAAAGTTACAAAGTCATTACTTAGAGGGGATAATGATTATGTACTTTTGGAAGAAATGAGGGAAGCGACTGCTTTTAATATAGCATTGGATATAACATCTACGGGAACCATGAGAAGTAAAGGAACAATACATACGAATAACCCGATAAATATACCGTACAAAATGGCTAGTAAAATAACATCGAAATACGGAGGAGATGCAAACTCTATAGTAGCTAGTGTTTTTAAAAACTTTAATTTTGCATTTGAATTTTATCAAGTTCCAGCTAATAAATCAAAGAAAAAACTTAAGTCAATTTATGAGTTTTCCTACGATGAAGAAATGGATATTTGTAGTGCAAGTATTATGTGCAAATATGATGTGGAAAAAGATTGCTGGAATTGGGCGAAGTCGGTTTCAAAAAATAGTGAAGAAATAGGAGAAACATATCCAAAAGAATTAGAAAAGTTAAAGTCACTACTTAGTAAGCTGGCAACCAACAATCCTATTCAGGAGCCTATTAGCATTTCACCAGCATACTATAGGTCTATTAAAGGTGTTTTACAATGAAGTTTGAGGATTTTTATAATAAAAAGATGCGTCTTAGTGATGGGGAATTTGCGCCTCGTAGAGAGACTTTCAGGAAAAAGACTGGAGAAGGAAAGACTAAGAAGAGCTCTCCAGTTAGAAAAAAAGAGGATAGTGTGCGAAAGCACATTACAGCATTGGTTATTGCTACTCTAGGTGAGGTTAAAAAGCCTTATGAAAAATTCTTAATGATTTCTACTACTTTAGGTATTATTGCGAGCAGTATGGTTTTTAGCACAGTAGGACCTTTAATAGCTGCATGCTCATGCTTTACAGCAATGGGTATACCATACCTGTTATTAAGAAGCAAACTGCAATTAAATAGGGTTAAGAACTCTAGAGAAGGAGAAGTCTTAGTAGGGGAATTACTTGCAAATTATAAGATCTGCTACGCTAATATTACAGAAGCTATTGAAATTACTGCTAAAACTGTTAGCGATGCTCCCATGTCAAAAGCCTTACTTTTAGATTTAGCTATTGGCTTAAATACAATAATCTAAGGTTTGCAATAGGAACAGTATGGGCAGATATGCTTGCTACAAACTTATACTTTGCAATTACACAAGGGACTAATATTACTAAATCGTTACAGGATTTATTAGAAGGGCTAATTAGAAGTAGGCATCTGGTTGAGTATAACAAAAGAGGTGTTAATGAAGCTGTGCTTATTTTAAAGTATTTAGGGCCAGCATCTATGGCGTTAACAGTGTTTAGTGCAGTTTATGTG
>CAYJFM010000015.1:35575-47702 GCA_964369805.1 uncultured Oscillospiraceae bacterium | reverse complement strand
TGCCAATCAGAAAATGGGCCTAGACATTACACCTGTACCATAGGGAAGTAGAAAACAAAGGAAAGGGTGAGAGAACTTCTCTTGTCTTAAAAACTTAGATATGCTAGACTAAAATGTGAGCAGAAAAATAAACTCACTTTAAAAGTGGCTTAAAGACTTAAGCTAAAGAGAAAAAACAATATTCTGAGGAGGAGATTATATGAAAAAAATCATAGTTTTAGTAGTAATATCTATGTTAATGTTTGCAATTATGCCTACTAAAGCCTTTGCAGCAGGGGACATAGACACATGGGATGGAACGGTGGATACAGGATGGTATAATACTACGGACACAGAGTTTATAATAAATACTGCAGAGGAATTAGCGGGGCTAGCACAAATTACAAATGGAACAGACCCTGTGATATTAAAAGATTCTTTTGATAATAAAACCATCACTTTAGGTGCTGATATAAATTTAGCAAACAAGGAATGGACTCCGATAGGGATAAGAATATACACCCCTAATATTTCGTCGCCTTTCTTAGGTGTTTTAGATGGAGCCAATCATACTATATCAAATTTGGATATATCCTCTACTAATGATTATGTTGGCTTAATTGGATATGTAGGTGATTCATCATATCCTTCAGCCACTGTGAAGAATATAGGGATTGAGAATTGCAATATAAAGGGGAATAATGGTGTAGGAGGTCTAATTGGATATGGTGATAGCTCAATAGTTTTAGGCTGCTATGTTACTGGAGGATATATAACGGGAGAATCTTCGGTAGGGGGGCTAATCGGCTTTGGAGAATCAGCCAAAATTACAAATAGTTATGTTTATGGAAGTGTAAATTCTAGTGGGAGCACTGTGGGAGCATTAGCGGGGTATGGTGAAGATATTTCAATAGGAAGCAGCTATGCTGCGGGCTCAGTTTCTACAAATGCAAATAACGCAGGAGGATTAATTGGACGTGGGATTTCAGCTATAATTACCAATAGCTATTACTCTGGAACTGTAAAAGGAAGCTCAAATGTGGGGAGTTTAATTGGAAGTGATGAGTATTCTAATATAACTAATAGCTACGGGAATAATGGAAATCTAGTTATAGGGAAAGGAAACAATGGAACCATATATACTGGAGGGATAGAAGGCGCGACGCTAGAGCAAATGGTAACACCTGAGTTTAAGGACAAATTAAATGAGAGTTCGAGTGCAATTGAACCATTTGCTATAGACTCTAACTTTAATAATGGATATCCATATCTATCAATGATTCCTCAGATTATGGAAGGAGATGGGCAGGTAATTAAGCAGGGAGAAACTCTTAAATTTAAGGTAACAATGCCTTATCAGGAAAATGAAACAACAACTAGAGTTGGAGGGGTAGAAGTTCCTTCAACTGAGGTAGTATATGAAGTAGGAAGTACAATTACTATTTTATCTAGCGAATACACAGCTAGTTTAAATCCAGGAACTTACTCTATAGAAATAATAAACGTAGATTATGGAACGGCTAGGGGAACCTTTTCTGTTACAGCTGAAACAGCCACTTCAGAGCCTAAACCTGAACCGACCCAAGCTTCAGTGCCAGAAACTGGTTATGGCATAAATATATATGTAGCTGTGGCAATTGTTATGGCATCGATTTTAGGAATCATGGTAATGTTTAGGAGAAAATGGTTATAAGCTTATAAATAAAAGAGTAGAATATTTCGAATTATAGTACGTTGAAAAATAGAAAGGCAAGGAATAGATATGGAATTATTAGTGTTAGATAAAGATTTTGCAATATGTAAAGTAGAGGATTTCTCAAAAGTGGATTATGGAAGTGATTTTCTCTTTATAGGCAAAACCGATGAAGAACATTCGGTAGTTTGTGAGGTTTCAAGTGTCCCATCAAATGTCACCCATTGTGATAAGGGATGGAGAGGATTTAGGATTCAAGGAGAGTTGGATTTTGCCCTTGTTGGAATTTTGTCAAAGATAAGCACTATACTCGCTGATGCAGCCATAGGGATATTTGCAGTTTCCACATACAACACTGACTATGTGCTAGTAAAAAAAGAGCATATGGATAAGGCTTTATTTGAACTAGAAGAGAAAGGTTACGTTATAAAGTAATTAAAAATAAGAATATTATAAAAAGGACATACGTAGAGTTCTGTATTAAACTAAAAGACTAATTTGGTATAGTGAACTTAGTTGCAGAGGTATGTCCTATTTAATTGCTTTTTTTAATTTATGTAAGTTGTGTGAAATTAGGAAGAACATATTAGGTAATATTGCTTTTGTGAGTAAATTTTTATATAATAAAAAGGAATATATAAATGTGACACGTAATATTTTACGTAGATTTACCTGGAGAACATGTATGAAATTTAAAAAAATATACCCTAAGGTTGTAGTAACAGTAATAGTTTTTTTTGCTGTTGTAACCATCGGGACATTTATAAATATATCTAAAAGCAACCTTAATGATGCAATTATAGATGCAACTCTCAGCGAAATGAAACAAGTTGGGGCACAACTTGAGTACAGGCTAGAAGAAACGCTAGAGGAGGCAGAAGCAGACTTAACTCTTTTAGCAGATCATATAGAAGAGAATGATATTTCTTCGGAAAAAATATGGTCATCTCTTGCTGAGCAATCTCAAGCGGAAGAATTTAATGAATTATACTATATCACATTGGAAGGAGAAGGTGTTTCTACCTCAGGGGCAACTCAGGATTTTAAAGCAAATGAGTCTTTTTTGAGTGCACTTAAAAACGTAGAATTTGTATCAAGGCCTAATGTAGATTATGAAATGGACAAAATAAGTTTTGAAATTGCTGTGCCGATTATAGAAGAAGGAGAGGTAATATCTGTTTTATGGGGCGAAATAACTTTAGAGGACTTTTTTGAGTCAATAGAGGCCGCTGTGGGAGAGACTGGGGATGTGTTTATTATTGATAATAATTTGAAACTTATTTTTTCAACGAGCGCAAACCAGATTGGTATGGAGGCAATACCCGAAAATGACTTATCTGAGATGGGCTCAAAGAACATTAAGATAGCACAAGAAGCGGTTCTTGCAGATGAGAATGGAGGGTTCTATTATGACTATTATGGAACCCCAAAGGTAATGGTTTATTATCCAATCGAAAATACTAATTGGGCCTTTGCTATTAATGTAGAGGCTAAGGCGGTGAGCAAAATTCTAGTTGACGCAGTAGAACTATCAAATACTTTGGGAGGTGCAATATATTGGATTGTTATAATACTTGTAATATATATTAGTATTGCACAGATAAGATCTAATAAAGCTATGCTAAAAGTAGCGTACTATGATCCGCTAACAGAATTACCTAATATGGCTAAATTAAAATTAGTAATGAAAGAAGAACTTTCCAATAACAAGAACAAACCATACACAATTGTAGTCTTTGATATAGAAAATTTTAAGGCAATTAATGAAATGTTTGGACACAAGATAGGAGATAATGTTTTAAAAGCCATAAAGCCTTTTTCAGAGAGCCTTCATGAGCCAAGTCTTATTACTGCGAGAATCAGTGGTGATAAATTTGTAATGTTTTCAGGCAAAGGGCTACTAGATAACTTGAGTGTGTTAACGGATAATGTTGACTCTCATTTTGGTACCCACGTGCCTGAAGTGGCAAACTATAGCGCTACTTACAAAGTAGGGAGATATAGAATTGAAGAGGGAGAAACGGATATTGATGATATAATTGCAAAAGTTAATCTTGCACATTTAAGAGCTAAAGCAAGTAAAAGTGAAGCTATCTGTGATTATGATGATGAATTTAAAAAGAAGGTGCTGGTAGAGGCGGATGTTATTAGCAAGATGAAGTCAGCACTTGAGAATGAAGAATTTAAAGTTTATCTACAACCTAAATTTAGTACCTATGATGACAGGCTAGTAGGTGCGGAAGCTCTTGTACGTTGGATAGAAGGGGATGGCAACATTATGTACCCTAATGATTTCATTCCACTTTTTGAGCGTAATGGGTTTATTGTAGACCTAGATAGATACATGCTGGAAGCAGTTTGCAAACTCATTAGGCGCTGGATGGACGAAGGTCTGGGGGAAGTTAGAATTTCGGTAAACTGCTCACGACTGAATTTAGAAAACCCCTTCTTCGTAGATGGAGTAGTAGCTATAGCCGATAAGCACAATGTACCTCATGAGTGTATAGAAATAGAGTTAACGGAGTCAGCAACTATAGTAAATGAGGGAACGATAGAGCAACTATTTAGAGACTTACGTGAAAATGGATTTAAGATATCAATCGATGATTTTGGAGCAGGATACTCATCGCTGGGTATGCTAAAAAATCTTAATGTAGATACACTTAAGATGGATAGGAGTTTTTTTGCTAATAGCAAAAATGAGCTTAGAGACGACCTGCTTATAGATAGTATTGTTAAGATGTCGCACAACCTTGGGATGCTTGTTGTTGCGGAGGGAATAGAAACACTGGAGCAAGTTGAATTACTGAAAACCATGAATTGTGATGCAATACAAGGGTATGTGCATGCAAAGCCGATGCCTATAAGTGAATTTGAAGATAAGCATAAATCTTCAATGCTTGAAGACTCTGACAGTAGATATAGAAATACATCCATAATACGTAATATAAATAATATAAAATTCGCAAATACCTTTGCGCCTTGCGGACTATTAATCGTTAACATGGATGAGAATTTTACAATAGTAGAGGCTAATGATTATTATTTTAAAATGATTGGGTATACGAGAGAAGAAGTTCGTGATATTTTTCAAAATGAAGGATTAAGAATGATGGATTCTGAAAGTCAGTTAGAGGCAAATAGAATACTCGAAGAACAGATGAAAAATGATCCTGAAGGAAACATGGAGCTGATTAATAGGTTTAATATTAAATCAGGAGAAGAACACACTTTTAAGCTAAACGGAAGAATTGCTCTTAGTGAAAATGGAGAAAAAAGGTTCTATTTTTCAATTATGGACATAACAGATTATGTAAAAATGGATAGTAAGTTAAGAGAAGAAAGAAAAAAATATCAAAAATAACAAATCAGGAAGACAATCATAAATGTGGGAGTCTTAAGGAATAGTTTATTTAGAAAGGGGGTAGTCTAAAATGTCTATACAACTGGTATTAGGAATTTGTGTCATGGTAATATATTATTATTTAGCTTTAAAATTTGCAAAAAAAATATTAGCAGGCACATCAAAGCATAGATGGGATTGCCTAGTAATATCTATAATAAATGTAGCCTTTTTTTACATATTATATTCAATAGGATCTTCTGTGATAGGTATTTTCATAGGTCTGGGGGCCTTGCTATTTTTGGAATTTGTTGGAATCGCAAAGTCTACTATAAGGCAAGTAAGTTTTGGTGCGTCAGTATTTGCATTTAACATTACTTCCATTAGTGTTTTGGTGCTTGTCTGTTTTGCGCATATTACATCAACACCTGCATTGGAAGTTTTTCAAAACAAGGACACGTTTTATGCAAACAATTTTGTAACATATTTGATTCTGATTTCACTTTTAATACTTATAGATAAGTTAGTGCCAATGGAAAAATTAAAAGGGATGTCTTTGACAAAGCTATATTCAGAAGTTGTAACTAGTGCAGCTATCATTATGACTGTGTATTTATATATTGTACTTTGGGTATCACTCACTAACGAGCTATATAATCGATATTTGTATGCAACCATAACTAGTGTAATGATTATGGGTGTATCTTTTTATTGTTTATTTTTCTTTAATGTACGATTAGTTAGCTTACATTCATATAAAAGGAAGTCTGATCAGGCGGATGCACTGCATAAGGAAAATCAAAAGAGACAATCCTTAGCAGAGCAAAAATTATATACTGATGAGCTGACTAGGCTTTATAATAAGAGATTTATTTACAATAAGCTTGAAGAGTTATGTAAGCAAGATAAGGCTAACTTCGCTGTTGTGTATAGTGACTTAGTTGCATTAAAGCAGGTGAACGATAAATATGGACACAACATAGGAGATGAGTATATAACTTGCGTAGCAAATGTATTAAAAAACAGTATTCGTGCTGATGATTTTGTAGGACGAATAGGTGGGGATGAGTTTTTAGTAATACTATTTGATGTAGAAGAAAAGGACTTGCAAATACTTGTTGATAGAATGAAGAAGAAATTGCAAGCTGAAGATGTAAATGAAAATTATTGTGTTCGTGCTAATATTGGCTGTGCCTTTGTTGGAAAAGATGACCTTGAGCGAGATATGCTTAAAATATTAGAAAAAGCGGACAAGCTTATGCAAGAAGAAAAACGAGAATATTACGAGAAGGGTGGTGAGGTAAAATGATGATACCATCAATGCTTGTTTTGGCATATGTAATCTATAGCTGCTATATTATTGTTGTTTTCAGCTATACAGCAAATATAATGGAGGTTGATAGAATAAAACCTCGAGTATTTGCTGCACTTATTGTGGCCAATAGCTTTCTTGTATTTGGGCCAATATATGTTACTGGGTTCAAAGAAGAAAGTTTGATAATGGCACTATATGTAGCAGCCCTTACAGTCGAAACCCTTTTAGTTTGCAAGATGAATTTAGCAAAAACTTTATTTGGTGTTTTTTCCTTTGCAATTAACTTCTTTGCGATAAGAACTTGTATAATAGTTTTTATGTGTCTTGCGACGGGGGATACACCAGCAGAATTAATTGAAAGTGAGGCAAATAGAATAATTATTACAAGTATAAACCTATTTATTCCTATTCCGTATATTCTATTCACAAGGAGGGTTTTAAGGCAGAGTATACTTAGCATTGCACTATCTGATAATAAGACAACAATTCTATCCAGTGTTTTTTTAGGAGGGATTTTTCTAAATCAAATGGGGGTTTTACCATCACTTGACAGAATGGGAGGAGACATCGAAAGGAACTTGTATTATCACCTAGCGACAGCGATTTTTTCAGTCATAATTTTCATTTTTGTTATGGCAATAAATTATTTCTATTCTAACCTTAAAGTAGTTGCAGAGAACTATTCAGAAAAAATTGAAGAAATACGGATGCAAGACTTACAAATAAGAGATATTGTAGAGAAGTCTAATAAAGACTCCATGACGGGGTTTTATTTAAGACATGTTGCTATGGAAGAGTTAGAATGGTATATAAAAAAGAAAGCCGAATGCTTTATAGTATTTATTGATATTGATGGACTGAAAAAGGTTAATGACAATCATGGGCATAATGAAGGCGATTGCTACATAAGTGAGGTATCGGAAAGAATAAGGCGAACTTTAGACAAATATACAATTGCTAGAATTGGTGGAGATGAATTTTTGATTGTAGGAGAAACAGTAGAAGATGAAAATATCACCGACATAATGCTAAATTTAGAAAAGGAAATAGGACGCATTGCTATATTGAAGGAAACAGGATATTCGACATCAATAAGCTATGGAATAGAATTGATAAAGAGAGATAACGTTTTACCTTCAAAAACCTTAATTGATAGGGTAGATAAAAAAATGTATAATTTTAAAAAGAGTAGAAATAGAAATAGGGAGTAACTTAGCTTAATTAAGTTAGTTACTCGCCTTGTTCATCAAATAGAGTTCGTCTTTTTGTGGAAAGTCTAAACATGTCTTTCATTTTATCAATATCATCATTTTGAATATATGACCTAAGCATCAACAGACTATTGAGGAAAATATCTATTTCCTCACATAGCACTTCTTTATTGTGGCTGAATAATTCGCTCCATAAATTCTCATCAATCTTTGCTATTCTAGTTAAATCTCTAAAACTATCTCCACTATACTTTACAATTTCATTATTATCATTAGCTGTCATAAGGCTAACTGCGATGACATGGGTTAGTTGACTTAGATAGCCAACCATTTGATCATGCTCTAAGGGTGAAAGTTTAGAGATTGTGGTAAACCCTAAGGTTTGTGCTAAGTCAATAATGGTAGCCTCTGCAGAAGGGGTGTTTTTTTCGTTAGGAACTAAAATAAGGTTAGCTTTTTTGAAAATAGAGGAGTCAGCATTCTCCACGCCTAGTGTTTCTTTACCCCTCATTGGATGCGACGCATAGAACTCTACACCGTAAGGCTCAAGCAAATTTTGAACCTGATCTACAATACCCAGTTTTACACCACAAACATCAGTAACGATAGCATTTTTATTAATTAAGTGGCCATTAGCTTTTACCCACTGAACCAAGGCGGTAGGGTAAAGGCAAAGAACAATAACATCACTTTTTAAAAGAAAATCCTCATAATCTGAAACTTTCCCATCTTTTATATAGCCATTTTCAATAGCAAACTTGAGGCTGTTTTCATTAGTGTCGATTCCGTAAACGCAGTTATTTTCATCGGTTAACCCCATGGCATAGCTGCCTCCCAAAAGGCCTACTCCGACTATAGTTATTGTTTTATTATGCACTTTTTAACTCCTTTGGATATAGTATGTATTAAAACGTCTAATATAAAGTATATCAAAAAAAGCCTTTCATTGCACTGAATTAATGAAAGTGAACTGCAACAAGTAAAGAAAAAACACAAAATCAAGCACTATAACGTTAAATTTAGATAAAAAGATTATATTTAGTTGACAAACAATATTATTCGCTGTATAGTATTGTTTATAGAACAATAAAGGAGGAAACTATGATTTTTGGAGTAGCAGCGAAATTGCTGGATGCATGCGTACTAGGGATACTGAGCAAAGGTGACACTTATGGGTACGACTTAACCCAAAAAATTGGAGAAACAATAGAGGTATCAGAGTCGGCACTATATCCTGTGCTTAGGAGGTTAACTAAAGACGGATTTCTAAGCACCTATAATGTTCCTTATGATGGTAGGAATCGGAAGTATTATAGCATGACAGAAAGCGGTAAAAATCAACATATTCTATATAAGCAGGAATGGATTTTACACAAAAAAATGGTAGATAAGTTAATTGAAGGGGGCGGAAAGCATGAATAAAATAGAATTTTTGACAAAGTTAAAGAAGGGAATAAAATCTTTGCCTTTGGAAGAGCAGGAAAGTGCGATGGAATATTATGAAGAGTATTTTGCAGAAGCTGAAAGTGATGAAATAGCCATAGCAAAGCTACCACACCCAAAGCATATTGCGTCTAAATTGGTGTTAGAATTTGGTAATAAAAAGCCAAAATCAGTATCAACATGGGCAATTGTATTGGCGGTTTTATCTGCCCCAGTATCTATTCCATTAGCACTTTCATTAATACTTTGTATTATAGTATTAATTCCTGTAATAATGGCTGTGCTGCTTGTACCTGCAGCAGCAGGGGTGAGCTTAGTTGTATGCGGAATATTTGCAATTATAATATTAATCCCGGCTTTTGCAACCAACTTTGCTACAGGATTTGTGTACTTAGGTCTTCTACTATTTTGCGCAGGTGGTGGATACTTGTTAATTAGATTTACTATTCTTCTCTTTCAGTGGATAGCTAAATTGATTAAGTTAATTGCATTAAAACTAAGTGAGAGGAGATACAGTCATGAAGGATAAGAAAATACTAATTATTGCCGGTGTAGTTACAGTGGTAGGGCTACTTATTACTTGTGTAGGAGCTTTATTTGGCGGAAGCATGGGAGCAATGATTACTTTTGATGGTATAACCTTTGAAGACAGAGGGATACTAGGAGAAAAGAAAGTTACTGAGGAACATATGATTTCTGAAGAAATAAAAAGCATCCACATTGATTCAGAATTTAGTGAAGAAATCATACTAGAGAAGGGAAATGAGTTTAAAGTCGAATATGAAGGTGAGAGCTTAGAAATCGCTGAGGATAAGGAGAATAAATCTATATCAATTATATCTAAGGAGGGTAGCGCATTTAGTGGAATATCTCTAAATTTTGGAATTATGTTTGGTCGTAATCAAGAGGGTAGTAGCATTAAGGTAACAGTGCCTCATGATTTAGACAATCTACAAATAACTAGCAATATGGCAAAAGTAGAAATAAGTAACATGAATATTGAAAAGCTAACAGCAGATATGGATGTGGGAGATATGAATTTGGAAGATACTACTATTGGAACCTTTGAGGCGAATCTAAATGTTGGGAACTTTATAGGGGAAGGTATGATGATCACAGATAGCCTTGACATTCAAGCTGAGCTAGGAAATGTAGAATTAAAGCTTGTAGGAGATAGCAGCATATATGATGTGCAAGTAGAAACAGAGCTTGGGAATATAGATGTGGAAAATCAAGAATCAAATTTAGAGCAAAAAGATAAGGAAAATTCTGTGCCAATTAAAATAGAAAGTGAACTGGGAAATCTTGAAGTTAAATGGGAATAAAAACCCTATCAAAAACCAGAGTCAAACTATGAAAAAAATAATATAGAATTAAAAGAAGCAGAATACCTGCTTGGGAGTATAAGGATGCGAAGCACTTCCAAGCAGGTATTTTTGTAAGAACGGTAAAAACTACAGGAGCCAATTTAATGATTTTGGAAACTCCTGTAGTTTTATTTATTAACTTTTTATTGTATTTTATGCATTGACAACATTTCCCTCGCCATTGACATCGTTTGTGGCTAAAGAAGGCTGAGTTTTATTGCTTTTAGTTATAGCAGATTTAGTCATATAATTATGATCCTCTTCATATTTTCTTAGTTTCTTAAATAACCAAATAAAAGCGAGAGAACTAGCTACCACAGAAACAACATCGGCAACAGGCTGAACCCATATTAATCCAGCAAGCCCAAAGAAGTGGTCTAATAAAAGGATTGCTGGTATGAAAGCAAGCCCTTGTCTGCAAAGTGTTAGTAAAAGAGAGACGGTTCCCTTGCCTAAAACTTGCATAGTTGAGATAACAAGGAAAACCACTCCAAGTGCAGGAGCCATTAGAACCTGTGCTCTAAGCATATCTATACCGTAACTAATAATAGCAGGATCATCAATAAAGGTTTTGATAATCGGTTCTGCTGCAAACCAGAACACTATCAAGAAGCATGCTCCTATAATAGCTAAAGTTTTAATAGCATACTTAATTGTATTTCTGAGCCTATCATAATTTCTGGCACCGTAGCAATATCCTAATAGGGGTTGAATACCGACAGTTAAACCAAGGTAGAACATAATAAACATCATTGCAACTTTTGTAACGATACCCATTGCAGCTACTGGATCATTTCCATAGGAAGCAAGGAATATATTAAATATAATATTTGCAAGACTCATTAAAATAGTATTAATGGAAGAAGGGAATCCAACGGAAATAACTTCCCTTGCTATTTTATTTTTCATTGTAAAATTTTTGATGTTTAATGAAACATAGCCTTTTGCTTTAGCAATTACAATTATATAGTATGCTACGGAAACAGCATTAGCGATAACAGTAGCAACAGCTGCTCCAACAACACCCATATCAAAAAGGAAAATGAATATTGGATCTAGCACAATATTTAAAACAGTGCTTATAATCATACCAAACATTGCGGCTTTTGCGTTACCCTCACTTCGAATTAAATATCCAAGTGCAGAAGAAAGAATTATAAATGGCGAACCAAGAGCAATATATGTAAGATACCCTTGCACAAAAGGCCCGGAAGCAGAGTCAGCACCAGTTAAGGAAACTAGCTGATCCATATATAATAATGAAACTATTCCAATAACAATCCCAAGAAAGAGGGCCCCATAGAATGCAAAGCTACTTATATTTGCTACCCTATGGTATTCCTTCGCACCCAGGCTACGGGAAATATTTGCACTTGCACCTACTCCAAAAAGATTACCAAAACCCATAAGAACCATAAATACTGGCATAGCCAGAGAAACTGCGGCAACCTGATTTGGATCCCCAGTTTGTGCGATAAAAAAAGTATCAATCAAGTTATACATCATCATGACTATCATACCTATAATGGTTGGTGCCGCAAGAGACCATACGGCCTTAGGTACTGGTGTTGCTTCAAATAATTCTTGTTTATCAATTTTCATTAGTTAGTTTTCCTCTCTGCTAAATTCTTCAGCATTTTTTCTTATTTTAGCGAAGACTACTTTCATAGTTTCAAGCTCCTCTTTTGTAATATCTCTAGACATGGCGGCGTCAACTTTGTGTAACTTGTTTTGGATATCGGTAGTAAGTTGCAGAGCTTTTTCTGTAAGGACTAT
>CAYJFM010000015.1:0-35565 GCA_964369805.1 uncultured Oscillospiraceae bacterium | reverse complement strand
CATCACCTTTTACGGAGACTTTTTGAATAAGGTCATGTTTCATTAAGTTATCTAAGTTTAGACTAACAGTTGGCTTTGTAAGGTCAAATTCTTTTTCAATATCCTTTTGAAAAATAGCCCCCTCTTTATGCTTAATAAAAAATATCACCTCCATTTGTGACGGAGACAACTTGAGATCTTCAGGGAAACCGTTCTTAGCAATCATTCTTTTTATAATTTGTGCTACTTTTCTTATTTCATAGCCAATAGTAAAATCTGACATATACCCTCCTTAAATGGAAATTGTTTTATATAAAATAGTTAGAAATAAAACTGTTTTATATAAAACAATATAACATGATAAGAAAAACAAATCAAGAAAAAGCTTGAAAGTTTATTAGGGTTGTGCTAATATAATCATATCAATAAAACTTGATATGATTAACTTTAAGCAGAACTAAGCTGAAGTGAAATTTAAATCTAATTATTTTAATGAATGGAGCCTAACATGTGTATATGTGGACGCGCCTACAGGTGCATTGGAAAATAACTTTTAAATTAATTAATGGGTGGCACAAGCCAACCATGTTTTTAGTTTTTAAATTACCAATCATCAGGAGGAAACCATGCAACAAAACATAATTGACATAGTAGCTAACCTACTATCGAAGATGTCTGTTGAAAGCGATCTTGTAGCTAATGTTATTGGAACATTCATTTTTTTGTTCGGAGAGTTATTATTACTCTTTATCTTAATTAGCTTTCTAGTTGCTTTGCTTCAGATATATATTTCAAAAGAAAAAATTCAAAAAGTACTTACAACACCAAGCAAATTGCTTAACAGCATATTAGGAGCTCTTTTGGGCTCTGTAACACCATTTTGCTCTTGCTCTACAATACCATTGTTGCTAGGGCTAATTAAAAGTGGTGCACCATTTTCAGGAATGATGTCATTTTTGCTTACGTCACCAATTTTAAACCCTGCAATAATAGTTTTATTCCTTACATTCTTTGGCGTAGGGCCGACGGTGGGATATGCTGCTTTTGCTTTTCTCTTTGCAACAATAATGGGGTACTTCTTAGATAAGTGGAAGTTTGACCGTTATATTAAAATGAAAAAAATAATGGCAGGGGAAGTTCAGACAGGCTGCTGCGATGGAAATTCAGCAGTTGAAAGTTTATGTTGTGATGCACCAGAGCCATCAAGCTATGATACCTTCGAAGGGACATTCTTACAAAAAAACTTAAAAGCATGTAAGCTTGCTTTAATTGACGCAGTCACACTCTTCGAATCAGTGTTACTTTTCCTACTATTTGGAGCCTTTATTGGAGCCTTTATCTATGGAGCGGTACCAGAAGATCTGCTGGTTCAAATAGCAGGTGAGGATAATATCTTAGCAGTGCCTTTGGCAGCGTTAATTGGTATTCCAATGTATATTAGAACAGAAACAATGATACCTATAGCAAGTGTGCTTGTAGGAAAAGGAGCTGCATTAGGAACTGTAGTAGCATTAATTATAGGAGGTGCTGGAGCAAGTATTCCGGAAGTTTCACTGCTAGCATCAATTTTCAAAAAACAGTTGGTAATCACCTTTGTCATCTGCGTGCTCACCATAGCCATTTTAACAGGCTTTGCTTTTAACATAATCCTGTATTAAGATTTATTCAGCCAGAAGAAAAAAATCCTACCGCGGAAAACCTAAGGTAGGATTTTTATTACCATAATAAAATCAATCATTATAACCATGAATCTTAATCAATGAGATATGCGGGTAGGCATATGCTTGAATTGGAAAGTTAGACATATCAAGTGTATTGCTATTAACTATAATATCTTGAATTTCTCCATCTACAAAGTAGACATCATTAACAATTACTGCATGACTGTTAGCTGCCTGGCTACCAACGTGGATGATATCACCAGGTTCACCATAGAATAGATTGGTGTCGACTGTGCCAACAATACCAGAATTAGAATTACTAGCTATATAATCTTGAAAGTGTGGTACGCAAGTCCATGTGGTTAGGTCAGTGTTCCACTCACTATTCTCTGGTATACCAGAGACTGCCATGGATTGGGAAGCAAAATTCTGACAGTTATTCCCGTCATAGTAGCCCCATGCATCTATATTTGCTTCAGCTACCCAGCTGTTAGAGTATTCTGCAGCAGCAGAACCATCATATGGATAGTCAGTAGAAATTTCTTCAAACCCAGTGCCTTCTTCAAAAGCTAGCTTATCCTCTTTCCAATTAGAAGTTTGAGTATTTAGCTCAACAAGATAGGTTTCTTTTAGTGACTCAAGTTCTGCTATACCACCGCCACTATAGCTGTTTGTAAACATAACATAAAAGTCTTGTACCTTATCAAGGGAAATTATTTTATATTCACCTTCAATCTCCACTAACTTGAAGGTATTTTCAATATTATATATATTTGTTTCTTTACCATCCATGAAATTAAAATTCATAGAGCTATTTTCTAAAATAGATACTTCCATAGACGTACCACCAGATGAAACATTTTGAATATCAAGTACATAGTCGTAGTCAGAAAGGGTTAGATCAACATCTCTCATGGATCTAGCTTCTATCAGCACTTCTAGAGCATTCTGATTAATTGCAGCTTCAACACCACTTGGATCTTCAAAAAAATGGGTCATATCTTCTGTTGCTAATTCGGCCATAGATCTATAGTAAGTTTGCATATAATCAGTAATAATAGCAGTAGCCTCAGGATTTAAATCATCTCCATTAATAATAGAACCAAAACTATGCGGGGTATTCTCTTCAACAACGGATTCTGAGCCTTCTTTCGTGGGCGCGTTACACCCAGATAAAAAGAGGGTAGACATGGTGGCTATTAGTAATACAAGGAGAGTCTTTTTCATAAATTACCTTTCATTATTCGATTTATAATAAGAACGTACATTAATTATAACAAAATGAAAATAGTATGACAAATGAAAACTGTAAAGTGAAAAATTACTCAAATATAGAAATAAAAAGGCGTTCAGACATTGCAAAAAAACTATAGTATGATATTATATTAATATACGTGGATTATACAGATAAACTCGAATTAGATTCTTAAATTCCCCAAACAAAATACAAAAAATTAAATATTGAAATAGAAAAAACAAAAGGAGTGTGTCCATAAATGGATGAAAAAACTTTAAGTAAGAAGAAAGTTGCTGACCTTAGAGTCATAGCATCAACTGTTGGATTAGAAAATGCTAACAAGTTAAAAAAGGCCGAACTTATTGAGGCAATCTTATCTGGGTTAACGGAAAAAGAACAGAAGACAAGCAATATTAAGCAAGAAAAACCAGTAAAAATAGTGCAAGCAGAAAATTCAGACATGAAAAACACAATGAGGAGAGTAGGAAAACCTGCGGAAAAGAGAGTTGAAAGACCAGTGAACTCACAAGCAAGGCCTTATCAAAGCCCAGAAGAGAGGCAGCCCAAAAAGTATTCAAAGACTGATGCGCGAATAGAACCATCGAGGGGAAGTAAGCCTGAAGGCTATATTAAAAAAGAACATCATAATAAAAATGAAAATCCTCACCATACGCAAAATGAAGGTCATCAAAATGAAGCCCCTACTCCTGTTGAAAAAATGAGAGTTGTGGAAGGTATTCTGGAACTGGCTGAAAACGGATTCGGATTTTTAAGGTTTGACAACTTCATGAGCAGTGAAGCAGATATTTATGTGTCGCCAGTAATTGTAAAGAAATATAAACTCAAGACAGGTGACAAACTAAAAGGAAGGGTAAAAGAAGCAAAGTCAGGAGACAAATTTGGTAGCCTCGCAATGCCAGAACTTATCAATGGCGATGAACCAAGTACTGTAATAGGGAGAAGAAATTTTGAAAACCTAACTCCTATTTTCCCAACAGAGAGATTTGTTTTGGGGAAAAGCAGCAGGCAACTTGCGATGAGACTTATTGATTTAGTGGCTCCTATTGGAAAAGGCCAAAGGGGGATTATTGTAGCACCTCCAAAGGCTGGTAAAACCACATTACTAAAAGAAATAGCAAATAGAATAGAAGAAGATCATCCAGAAGTAGAGTTAATAATTTTGCTTATAGATGAAAGGCCTGAAGAGGTAACTGACATTAAGAGATCTTTAAGAGGTGATGGGGAAGTTATATACTCAACATTTGATGAATTACCACAAAACCATGTAAAGGTAGCTGAGATGGTTATGTCCAGGGCGCAGAGGCTTGCAGAACAGGGTAAGGATGTTGTTATCCTTTTAGACAGTATTACTAGGCTGGCAAGAGCTTATAACTTAGTCTTGCCGTCATCAGGGAGGACCTTATCAGGTGGATTTGATCCAGGGGCATTACATAAACCGAAAAAATTCTTTGGTACTGCAAGAAATATTGAAGAAGGCGGAAGTGTTACTATTCTTGCTACGGCTCTGGTAGAAACAGGAAGTAGAATGGATGAAGTTATTTTTGAAGAGTTTAAAGGGACAGGGAATATGGAGCTTCACCTAGATCGAAAGCTATCAGAAAAAAGAGTTTTCCCTGCAATTAATTTAAATAAATCAGGAACGAGAAAAGAGAACTTACTAATGTCTAAAGAAGAGCAGGAAGCAGTATGGTATATGAGGCGATCCTTAGGAGACGAATCAAACCAGGACGCTGTAGAAACTATTATTTCACATTTAGCACATACAGCTAGCAATGAAGAGTTTATACGAATTTTACCAAAGATAAAGCTATAGGATAGAAAATGGATTTAAAGAAGATATTTATAAAAAACGCAAAACCAACAAAAGTAGGGGGGCAAGCTGTACTGGATGGAATCATGATGAAGGGCGAAAAAAGAACAGCTTTAACCATGAGAATGCCAGACGGGTCTCTTTATGCGAGAATTAAACCAGCTGCTTCCGCAAAAAAATGGATGAAGATTCCTTTTGTAAGAGGAGTTGGTATATTTGGACAGGCATTAGTTGAAGGTGTTAAAACAATTACTCATTCAGCTGATGTACTAGAAAAATATGAGGGAGAAGGGGCAGTAGAAGATGATAAGCTAACTGCTTGGATGAATAAGAAGTTCGGAAAAGAAAAAGCTTGGAATATTATGATTTACTTTGCGGTAGCACTATCCCTAGCTTTTAGTATAGGCGTTTTCATGATACTTCCAACAGCAGCTGTATCCTTGTTTGCATACTTATGGGACAATGATATATTTCTTAATTTAGTGGAAGGAGTAGTAAGGATAATACTATTTGTTGTGTATGTTTTACTGATTTCAAGACTAGATGAAATAGACAATGTATTTAAATATCATGGAGCAGAGCACAAAACTATTCATTGCTTTGAAAATGGGAAAGAACTTACTGTGGAGAATGCAAAGGCTTTCACTACACTGCACCCACGTTGTGGGACAAGTTTCCTAATGTTTGTACTAGTGATAAGTTTAACTCTATTTTCATTTTTAGGGTGGCCAAGTTTGATAATCAGAATAGCATCAAGAATAGTACTATTGCCAGTTATAGCTGGAATTGCATATGAGCTTTTAAGATGGGCTGGGAAAAGCGATAATATTGTTGTGAAAATCCTAAGCATTCCTGGAATTTTACTACAAAAGATAACAACGAGCGAGCCTAGAGAAGAGCATTTAGAAGTTGCTATTGTTGCAATAAAGGCGGCAATGAGAGAAGAAGGACCTATGGGTGAAGGCCTTTGCGATGAAAATGGAAACCTAGTCTACAATGTAAGACTGTTAGTGAAAAATGGTGAGGAAAGGCTATTAAAAGCTGGAATAGAACCATATGAAGCAAAAAACCAAGCAGAATTGCTATATTGCTACCTCAAGAAAGTAGAGAAAGGACAGCTTTATTTTAAAGGCAAGGAAAAAGTTAGCTTTAAAACTATGAGTGAATATTTCAAACTTATTGACAAAAAGAAGGAGGGGGTTCCTTTGCAATATATTACAGGAACTCAAGATTTTATGGATTTAACCTTCATTGTTAATGAGAATGTGCTAATACCTAGATTCGATACCGAGGTTGTAGTCGAAAAGGCGGAAGAATTAATAAGAAGGCTTGCAGATGAGAAAGGGATTGATACTCAGATTAAAGTCCTAGACCTTTGCAGCGGAAGTGGAGTTATAGGAATAACCCTAGACAGGAGATGTGCAGACCTTATTAATGTTATAGGAGGCAAAGCGGAGAACTCTACGCCAGGGGAAGTTAACAAGACCGAGACTGCTGAGGTAGAGAAACAAAGGACTAGTGGAATTTATGTAGTTGGTAGTGACCTTAGTGAGGCGGCTCTTGAGGTTGCAGAAAAAAACAAAGAAAAGCTAGGTTCAAATATTCAATTTATTCAAGGGAATATGTTTGAGAATGTGGAAGAAAAATTCCATATGATAATTTCGAACCCACCATATATTCCAAGGCAGGAAATAGAATCTCTAATGGCTGAGGTGAAATCATTTGAGCCTATGATGGCTTTAGATGGTGGATTGTCAGGACTTGACTTTTATAGGCAAATTGTTTCGGAGGCTCACGAGTATTTAATGCCTGGCGGTTATGTAGTATTTGAAATTGGCCATGGCCAAGGGGCTGATATCGTGAAATTTTTTGAGGGAGCTGAGGGCTATGAAAAAGCCGAAGTTTTACTCGACTTGGGACAAAAAGAAAGAACAGTATTCTGCAAATATGTTGGAAAATAAAAAAGGAGAGGTTTTAGACCTCTCCTTTTGACCATCTATAATATATGGCATTACTCTTTGATAAGTTACAAAATTTTCTACAAAGGTATAACTACCAGACCTTTATGAAAAAGATTAACCGCTTCCTATTTGATGCCGAAATATACTCTGGATAAACAGTGTATATCATGCCTGAGATGTAACTGCCTTGTTGTCATTCACCATTAACTTACGTGCCATACGATTTCTATAAGGTGTAAATAAAGCACCTAGTCCTCGATTATATGTTTTGAAAGCAACTATTGCTGGTGGAGACATTTTAAGTCTTCCTTTCAGCGTTTCTTTTCGCTCTTTTCCTCCAAAGCCTTTAATCCTGTTCTGCTTAATAGCTAGGATTAAATCATTGTTACATTTTATTTCATCGAAAAATATTGTATAGCCCTTTCCAACATACTTACTAGCGTGAGAGTCAGATCCGCCAACCATTGGAAGGTTATAAGCTTCTCCTAATTTCACAGCAAGTTCATTTGATTCTTTTGATTCACATGTATTGAACCCTTCTAAGAAGTCCATTTCAGTCAGTATTTCGGGGTTTCTTGTAATTGTTTTAAAAAACATAAAACTTGAAGATTTTACTCCATATGGATGTGCTGGTCCTAATATGCCACCAAATTTGTGGACAAGTTTGATTAAGCTCTTCACTGGCATCCCTCTAATTTGTAATACTTTCAAATCAACCCCGTCAGGCATAATAACTAGAAAATGCCCAGCGTCTTTAGTATCATATTCTATGCCTTTAAGCACAACGAAATCTTTAGCCCAGTGATATCTCACGAAATCCAGTGATAAAGTGTGATCTCTTAAAGAACACTCACTTTCTTGATAAGGAGCTACAAATTCTTTCCAGTAAGAGTAACCCTTATATGAGTCGTGATCTGTTACCATCATGCCAGCGAAACCGCTGCGTTTAAGTATATGTGCGTATTCTACTATTCCGATTTTTGAATCTATCGAACCTTCTTTAGTGTGACAATGTAAATCGAATTTCAATAAGTGCCCTCCTTTCTTCACTTTGTAACTACAGGATAAACCTGTTATCTTCTTTCAATTAAAGTATCTACCCCTACTGTGATACAGGAGTGATTTTTTGAGAAATTCACAATAATATCAGATAGGGAGTACTTCTACACTCTTTTATACATTATTTGAAGAAAATTTGCAACAGTGTATAATTTATATACTGTATTTCTACACAGAAACTACAAAAAATAAACTTCTTTGCGGATAAATTTCACTTTATATATAGTGAAATTCAAAGAGAGAATGAAATGTGATAAAATGAAATGTATTATAATAAAGGTTAATGCACTTGCATTTTAAGACTTATACGTGCTTGGCAGCTACAAGTGGAAAGGAAGTTAAAGGTAACATAATGAACTTAGAAAAAAGAATGGAAAGATTAATAGATAAGATTGCAAACAGCCATAAGGAAAGGATGAACGCAATGATGGAACCAGAGCTGATAAGCTGTGATGAAGATAAGGGAATAGTAACCTTAGGCTACAAAATGAAAGAGTGGGAGAAGAATGTTAGGGGAGAGATGCATGGAGGGGCTATTGCGGCTATGTTTGATCTTTCAATGGGATTAACATCAGTCGCATACAATAAAAGTATGCAGATTAGCACAGTCGAAATAAGTGTTAATTACATAAGACCGTTGGTAGAAGAAGAGTATTTATTTGAATCTGAGATGGTGCATTTTGGAAGGAAACTAATTAGGGTGAGGGGAAAGGCTTTGAGCAAGGCTACAGGTAAAGTTGTTGCGACAGGAAGTGCTACTTTTATTCCTCTAAACAAGGAATATTAATACTAGTTTGAGTCTCCAAAGACGTGTTTGCAAAGAGCTTTTCCTGTAGGAGTTACAGCAAGTCCCCCTTCTGCAGTTTCTTTGAGCGATACGGACATAGTGTCACCTATTCTTTTCATTGCGATTATTACCTCATCAGCAGGAATAGCACTTTTAATGCCTGCAAGAGCAAGCTCAGCGGCTACAAAGGCATTGGCAACCCCAGCAGCATTTCGCTTAATACACGGAATCTCAACAAGCCCAGCAACAGGATCGCAAACTAGACCAAGAATATTTTTAATGGCTATAGCGCAGGCGTGTTCCATTTGGTTAGGGGAGCCACCACACAGTTGAACAAGGGCTACTGCTGCCATTGCACTGGCAGTTCCGCACTCTGCCTGGCAACCACCTTCAGCACCAGAAATACTAGCGACATTAGCAATGACTATACCAATTGCAGAGGCAGAAAATAAGGCTAAAACCAGATCTTCATCAGAGATGGCCCTATCATCAGCAATTGCCAAAATAGCTGCGGGCAAAATGCCACAGCTACCTGCTGTAGGAGCAGCCACAATTTTTCCCATACAGGCATTAGTCTCAGAAACTGCAATAGCATTAACCATAGCAGTGCCAAAAACCTTGCCACAAATATTTGTACCTGACTCCACTGCCTTATGCATTTTGTAGGCATCACCACCAGTAAGACCACTAACTGATTTCAAGTTTTTGTCGAGACCTTTCTTTGCTGACTCCCTCATGACAGTCAAGGAAGTAAGCATTGACTCATAAAGCTCTTCCTCAGAAATTTCCAGAACCTTACTTTGATCCTTTAATATCATCTTGCCAAAATGGATATTCTCCTCACTTGCCTTCGTAATAAGGTTTGAAATTGAATCATATTTCATAATATTTAAACACCTTTCTATATTTCATAAACTTAAAGAGCCTTAAGTAAAGTAGCATTATATATGTGCTCTTCTTTAAGAATTTGCTCTTTTATATCATCATTCATATGACCATCGATAGCAATAGTCATGATTGCCTTGCCACCTTTTCGATCTCTACATAAAGAAAACCCATTGATATTAATATCAAAACTGCCAAGAAGATTGGAGACTACACCAACCATACCAGGGGTATCGGAATGGGTGATTAAAATAGTGTCAGACTTGCCATCAATAGAAACTTTAGTTCCATTGATTTTTTTTATTAAAATATTACCTCCACCAACAGAAGAACCTTCCAAAGTTATAGAGTCTCCATTGCATGCTTCCAAAATAATTTCTGCAGTGTTTGGGTGTGCACCTTCAATTTCACAGGGGGTGAAGGTATAGGCAAGACCCTCATTTTTAGCAATTACCAAGCTCTCAGGAATTCTAGAATCATCCGTATCCATACCCAAAATGCCAGCGATTATAGCTCTATCTGTGCCATGGCCTTTATAAGTTTTAGCAAAAGAGCCACTTAAATTAATAGTAGCTTTAACTGGCATGTCTCCAAGTACTAACCTGGCATATTTACCAATTCTAACGGCCCCAGCAGTATGAGAACTAGAAGGACCAATCATAATAGGGCCAACAATATCAAAAACATTTAGCATAATAAAGTCTCCTTTCTGTAACTAAAGAAAAAATAAGTTTAATATTATGAAAATTAAACAAAAATCTGTTTACATGTAAGTTTGTATGTGCTATATTTACATTATACGAATACGTATTCATAATATCAAGCAAAATATGAAAAATATAAATACGTGCCCAAATCAAGGAGGAATTATGAGCTACATGGAAATGAAAAAAGTAGTCAGAGAATATTATGACGCTTTAGAAAAGGCAGAAACAACAGAGGTAAAAGATGTATTTAAGAAATTTATGACATCTGACTATAGTTGGAAGGGGGTATACCCATTCCGTGATCAAGAGGGGATTGATGCGGTTGCAGATAATTTCTGGATACCTTTTAAAAACTCAATTAAAAATATGCAAAGAAGAATGGATATTTTCATTGGTGGAACAAACGAAATAGATGGTGAATCTCAATGGGTAATGAGCATGGGTCACTTTATGGGTCTTTTTGATGAAGACTTTCTTGGAATTAGACACAATAGAAAAATGGTAAGCGTACGTTATGCGGAATTTACTTGTGTAGAGAACGGCAAAATTACTAAAACTGGCTTATTCCTAGACTTAATTGGTCTAATGGATCAAGCGGGTGTATATCCATTGCCACAAAGTACAGGCCAATACTTTATTTACCCAGGGCCAAGAAATCACAATGGTCTATTATTTGAAGATGCGGACCCAGCAGAAGGAAGGGCTACTCTTGATTTAGTAAATCAAATGGTTGAAGACTTAAATGTATTAAATAAAAGCGGTGCAATGGGCTGCCCTCCAGAAGTGTTAGAACAGTCATGGTCAAAGAACATGATTTGGTATGGACCTTGTGGAATTGGTGCTTCATACACTATTCCAAGATATCAAGAACAACACCAGCTACCATTTAGAAATAATTTAAAAGATAAAGTGTTTAATGGACATGTTGTAAGATTTGGTGAAGGAACCTTCTCTTGCTTCTTCGGTTGGCCAAATCTATCAAATGTTCCTTGCGGTGGTTTCCTAGGGCTTCCAGGCGGGGAAGTTAAGGCAGATATGCAAGTAGTTGATGTATATAGCAGAAATAATGATAAATTAGAAGAAAACTGGGTATTAATAGATATACCGTATTGGTTAAAACAACAAGGCTTAGATATATTTGCAAGAACAGAGCAAATTACAAATAAAAAATAAGTAAAATAAATAATATATGACTAGCGGATACATAGCACCTGTTTAGGTAGCTGTGTATTTGCATATATAAACTAATAAATAAGGTGTATAAAGGAGAAAAATTATGCTATCGACATTGGATGTAGTAGTAATTGTTGCTTACTTACTAGGGATGGTACTTGTCGGCTATCTTTCGGGGAGAAACAATAAAACTCAAGATGACTATTTCTTTGCAAATAGAAATATGCCATGGATACCAGTTGCATTATCAGTAGCAGCTACAGCAATAAGTGCCAATGGGTTTGTAGGAGGTCCAGGTTGGGCCTACAGTGATGGAATGTTTCCTTTCATGGTAAATGTAACAGTTCCTTTTGCTGTTTTTTTCGCAATGTTTGTCACTGTACCAATTATTTACAGAATGAAAATAACCTCTGTATATGAGTATATTGGGTTTAGGTTTGGCAATTACACAAGGGGACTTACTATATTCCAGTTCTTTGTGAATTCTCTTATTCAAGCTAGCTCTATGATATTCATACCTGTAATTTTAATTGCAACAGTAACAGGGCTTTCTATTAGTGTACTAATACCAATTGTAGTTGTGATATCTCTACTGTATACCGTTATGGGAGGGATAAAGGCTGTAATTTGGACTGATACAATTCAGATGATAGTTGTAATTGGATCGGTGATACTAATAATAGTTACTGCTGTGAATCACATCGGAGCAGAGGGTCTCTTTGAAACTCTTAAAGCATCAGGAAAGTTAGATACTCTTGACTTTGGATTTGATCCGACGAATAATAATAGCTTCTGGGTGACGCTAATTGGTGGTACTTTTATGTGGGTTAGATATTTTTGCTTCGATCAAACACAGGTACAAAGAGTTTTAACCGCGCGAAGCTTAGGAGAGGTTAAAAAATCATTTGTTATAAGTGCAGGGGTTATGAATATAGTGTATTACCTAATGCTATTTGTAGGAACATTACTATTTATATATTTCGGTGGTAAAGAGTTTGAATCATCAAATGAAATAATGATTACATTCGTGTTAGAAGCATTGCCAAGTGGCATTATTGGGTTGATTATTGCAGCGATTTTTGCAGCAGCAATGTCTAGTGTAGACTCTTTGCTTAATAGTATGGTAGCTGTATTTTCAAAAGATGTTTATGAATACTATTTTAAGAAGAAGCAGGCGACCCTAAAAGTTACAATGGGCTTTACTGTAGCTATAGCTGCCATAATAACTGTAATAATATACATTGGCTTTGGTCCTAGTGTTAAATCAGTAATAGACTTGGTGGGAAGCTATATTTCATACTTCTCTGGACCAGCGGTAGGAGTATTCTTACTAGGAATGCTAACTACGAAAACCAGTGACAAGGGGGCAGCCATTGGATTTATAATTGGGCTAATTGGTAATATTACTATTGCCCTTACCTTTAACACAGGATGGTTAATGAATCCATTCATTGGGGGAGCATTGACCTTAATTACAGGATACCTATTAAGCTTCATCTTTAAAATAGATGAAAGTAAAGATATTACAGAATATACGGCTAAGGGCCTAATGTCTCACAAGGAACTAGAGAAAAGCGAAAGACCTCTTTACTTTGGAATTCATGAAAAACTAGTATTAGGGTTTTTCATAGCTCAGTATGCAGTTTTAGCAATTATTCAGTTCTAAGGAAATAATAAAATTTAAAATATTGTTTTAGAAGGATTGGGGAAACCCAGTCCTTTTTTAATGTAGTGGAAGAGAAAAATAGCATTATTTGTATGTAAGAGTGAAAAGTAGTATAATAGTTTATGAAAAGGTAAAGAGAGTGGAGGTATTACGGAATGAAAAAAAAGAAGAAAACCAATATACTAATCTGTTTATTAGCTTTAGTGTTACTTGGATTAGCAGGCGGAATGTTTGCCCTTTCAGGTTGTGAAAGTTCCGATAACGCTGAGTATAGTAGTGAAACAGAAGAAGGTACCATAAACCCATTAACAGGTGAAAAGGTAACAGAAGAACTCCCTCCAAGGCCAATTCTAGTTTCCAATGACAATGCAGAGGGTGCAAGGCCACAATCTGGAATTTCAAGAGCAGATATTGTATATGAGTTTCCTGCGGAAGGAAACATTCCTAGATTACTTCCAGTTTACTACAGTGAGTTGCCTGAAGAAGTTGCGCCGGTGAGAAGTGCAAGGCCATATTTGGCAGAGGTGACAAATGAGTATGATGGAATTTTTGTTGCTTATGGGGTAAGTCCCCAAGCTGATGAACTATTGTCGCAAGGAGATATTTTGTTTGTAGATCCACTTGTTAGCGGAGCATATGCAGATGAAGAGAGTTTTTGGAGAGGCGAGGATAGACTTAGTCCCCACGATGTATATGTGAATCTAGAGGAAATATCAACCTTAGATAAAATGGATGGATGGCAGGATCAAGCAGAGCTTAGAACTTTTAAATGGTATGCTAATGAAAATGTGAAGTCAATAAGCAAT
This sequence comes from uncultured Oscillospiraceae bacterium, assembly GCA_964369805.1. Lineage (GTDB taxonomy): Bacteria > Bacillota > Clostridia > Peptostreptococcales > Anaerovoracaceae > CAYJHC01. The sequence goes on along the minus strand of CAYJFM010000015.1, from coordinate 21,813 downwards.
GCCTTGGATCCCCTAGTAATAGCAGAGCGTACTGACGCGGATAACATATCATTAGCGTATGTAAGCGAAGATATTCAATACATATATGATGAAGAAACTGATCTTTATACCAGAATAGTAAATGGTGATGCTGCTTATGATTTTGAAGACAACACAGAACTAACAATGTCAAATGTTATTATACAGTATGTCAATATTAGTATGTATGATGAAAAAAGGCTGTACATTGAGCTGACTCAAGGGGGAGAATGCCTAGTCTTTAATAAAGGAAAAGTTATTGAAGGCAAATGGAAGAAAGATGGAGATTACTCTCCTACAATTTATTATATTGAGAAAGAAGATGAATCAGGAAAAATAATTCATGAAGAAATAAAAATGTCAGTAGGAAAAAGCTGGATCCAAGTTTTAGGCGAAGGCTCTACAGTTGAATATAGTGACAGAGAGTAGGGCAGATTTTACTGGATAGAGCAAGAAAGTGAGGTAACTTGACAGAATTTATTGAAAATATAAGCAAGCCAATTATGGACGGAATTTCAACAGTCTTTATAGAAAATCCAAGCTTAGCAGTATTTTACACCACTATTACAAGGTGGATTATTATGGCTCTTGTAATATTAATAATTGTTAGAACGGTAAGATCTTTGCTTACTAATAAGAGCCCCTCGGAGGTGTGGGCTCATCTTGCTATTCCTGGTAATAATTATATACCTTTAACCCATTGGGAAAACGTTATAGGACGGGCAAAAAGTTCAGATGTGGTGCTAGATGTGGTTTCAGTATCAAGAAACCACGGTTTATTAATGAGGCAACAAGATGGTACTTGGGAGTACCGAGATATTGGATCTAAAGGTGGATCGAAATTGAATGGGACTGTTATTCGAAGAAAAACAAAGGTTTCAGCAGGGGATGTTATTACTATAGGTGGTTTGGACTGCAGACTTATTCCAGCAAGTTTACAAGAAAAGCTTCAAAATCTAGAAAAGAGGGAAGTGGGGAAATCTCTACTGTCTCCGTGGACTTCGCTAATCATTTTGACTATAATACAAGTTTTAATGTCTGTACAGTTTATAATTGCAGGGGGAAGTGAAACTCTAATCACAATTCCAATGACTTTCGGGTGCTTTACTATTCTAATGTGGGCATATTGCATTTTTTTAAGGTCAATGAAAAATACAGCCTTTGAAGTAGAAGTTATAGCATTTTTCCTATGTACGTTAAACTTAGCTGTTGTATCAACATCAGCACCAGAAGAAATAGGAAAGCAATTTATGGCTATAGTCATGGGACTGGGACTATATACAGGGATGTGTTGGTTTCTTAGAGATTTAGATAGGGCACTAAAAATTAGGGTGTATTTGGTAGGTATTAGTATAGTACTATTAATTATTAATTTAGTATTTGGGACCTTAGCTTATGGTGCGACTAACTGGGTTTCAATTGGGGGAATAACCATACAACCTTCAGAGTTAGTTAAGATTGCCTTTATTTTTGTTGGTTCGGCAGCAATGGATGAATTGTATCAAAAGAAGAACCTTACTATATTTCTTGGCTTTTCACTATTTTGTTTTGGAGCATTGGCCATTATGGGAGACTTTGGAACTGCGCTAATTTTCTTTGTTACTTTTCTAGTAATATCATTCTTACGTAGTGGGGAGTTTTCTAAATTATTTTTGATGATAGGAACTGCGGCAATCGGAGGGTTGCTCGTACTTAGGTTTAGGCCTTATGTAGCAGATAGATTTTTAACATGGGGAAATGCCTGGTCTGTGCCAGATGCTGGTGGATACCAGCAAACAAGAACAATGACTGCAACTGCTAGTGGTGGTCTACCTGGGATTGGAGGCGGAGAGGGCTGGCTGCATAATATTGCTGCAGCGGATACTGATTTAGTCTTTGGTATAATATCTGAAGAGTGGGGGTTGATTGTTGGCCTTATGGCAATTACCTGCATTATATCACTTGCTTTGTTTGCTTTTAAATCAATACAAGTAGGGAGATCTAGCTTCTTTACAATAGCAGCTTGTGGAACGACTACTTTACTTATTTTTCAAACCACATTGAATGTATTTGGAGCCTTAGACATTCTTCCTTTAACAGGGGTAACTTTTCCATTTGTCTCAAATGGGGGGACTAGTATGCTAGCATCATGGGGGCTTCTTGCATTTATAAAGGCAGCAGATACTAGGGCGAGCGCAAGCATTGCTGTAAAGAGTATGAAAAAAGATGAAGTTGAAGGAGGGTTACTATAATTATGGAGGTAAGAAGTGAATAAATTAGAAAAAAGAGCCTATATCTGCCTTTTATTTGTATTCATAATTATAGCAGGAACTGGATACTTCATATTCAAATTAGCGGCTGATGGAGAGGCCTGGGCTAGTTATCCTGCTAATGAACATGTATATACAAATGGCTTAATGACTGAAGGAAAGATTTATGACAGGAACGGTACACTTCTTTTAGAAAACACTGAAAGCGGAGTTCCAGTGTACAGCGAGTCAGAGTCAATGAGAAGGGCAAATGTACACGCAACGGGGGATATAGGTAACAATATAGGTACAGGAGCGAATTCAGTATTTGCCGCAAGGATGATAGGCTATGATTTTATTAATGGAGTATACTCAACTTCAGATGATAGTCAAGATATTCATCTTACAGTGGATGCAGAAGCAAATTTAGCTGCATATGAATCACTTGGTAATAGAAATGGTACTGTTGGCGTATATAATTATAAAACAGGAGAGATTTTAACTATGGTGAGCACACCGACTATTGACCCTGCAAACCCAAGCAGTGATGCAGAAAGCGGGGCCTATGTTAATAAGTTACTATCATCCACAGTTGTTCCAGGATCAATTTTTAAAGTAGTCACAGCAACGGCAGCATTAGAAACTTTGCCTGATATCCATTCATTTGAATACTACTGTCCCGGATTTTTAGAGTATGGAACCAGTGAAACAGACGTGGTAACGTGCCCCTATGCACATGGCCAAGTAGACCTTGAAGGTGCCTTAGCAGTTTCTTGCAATGGAGCATTTGCAATCCTCTCAAATGATGTAGGAAGTCAAACCTTAGAAGAATATACAGATAAGGCAAATCTAACGGAATCATATGATATTGATGGAATAAAGACTGCAGAAGGAACTTTCCAGTTTCCTACTGAGGATCCACTTAATTTAGCATGGGCAGGGATTGGACAATATCAAGACCTTGTTAATCCAGCTGCAATGATGGTATATATGGGAGCCATTGCCAATGGAGGTTCGGCAGCAAAGCCAATACTACTAGATGTTAGTGGCTTAGAGGAAATAGTGCCAAGTGGAGAGGTTGATTTGGTTAATGCGGATACGGCCACAACATTAGGAGCATATCTTGCAAACAATGTGGAAAACTATGGAACATGGCTATTCCCTGATTTAACGGTTCATGGTAAAACAGGTACTGCAGAAATTGCTGAGGGAGATGAGACTCACGCATGGTTTACAGGATATTTAAACGACCCTGATCATCCATATGCATTTATTGTTTTAGTTGAAAATGGTGGATCTGGCGGAGAGGTGGCAACGAGAGTTGCAAATGATGTTTTGCAGGAACTGGTATACGGAGAGTAATTATGGGAATTAATAGATGGGAAGAACCAAAAGAAATCAATAATAGAATAAATAGGCTTATGAAGGGTCCTAGGTGGGATATAGACGAGGCTTATTATAAAAGTACAGTGCTTGATTATTTTGATAGCAAATGTAAGGAGTCTAGAACTGAGTTTGAAGAGGCCAAGAAAGTAATACCAGAAGGGAATCAACACAGGCAAATTTTTTCTGTGCCATTCCCAATTACTTTTAAGGGTAGCATGGGTGCTATGATTGAAGATGTAGACGGGAACGAGTATCATAATTTTAATCATGGGGAAAATGGTATTGTAATTGGCGGGTGCAACGTAAAAGTTAAAGAGGCTGTTGAAGAAGCACTTGAGATTTATGGAACAGGCCATTGCCTGGCTAATACGGGTGAGCAAGAGCTGGCAAAGGAAATCCAACTTCATATGCCACATATGGAGTTGATAAGATTTTTTGGTAGTAGAACTGAGGCAACAATGGCTGCAGTGAGATTGGCGAGGGCAGCATCTGGTAAAAAGAAAATAATTAAATTGTCTGGTGGATACCATGGATGGTATGATGATGTTTTACTGGGGAATAAGATTCCAGGAAGTAAAATGATGCTGGACACTTTTGGGCTTAATAGGCAAGCTCTTAAATTCACAAAGGAAGTCAGAGCTAATAGTTTACTTGACATTAGGAAGGCCTTGACTGGCAAATTTTCAGGGGGAGGCATTGCTGCTATTATTATAGAACCTATTGGCGCAGATGATGGACGGATTCCGGTGGATTATTATTTCTGCAAGAAAATTAGGAAAATTTGTGATGAAATGGGTGTGTTGTTAATTTTTGATGAGGCAGTAACTGGCTTCAGACTAGGAACTGGTGGTGTTTCTGGATATCTTGGCGTTACACCAGACCTTACAATCCTAGGAAATGTAGTGGCTGGAGGGCTTTCGGGAGGAGCTGTTGGCGGGAAAAGAGAGATAATGGCTCATTTTGGAACTGAGCAGCCAAGGGGAAAACATAGAGCATATGTCGGCTCTTCTTTAGATGGAAACCCAGTCTCGGCAAAAGCAGGAATGGCAGCAATTAAAGAAATTGTAGAAACTGATGCCTGTGAGAAAGCGGCACACTTAGGGGATATGCTAGCTGATGGGATAAATAGAATCGTTCATGAAAAAGGAGTTCCGATAGCCGTGTATAATCAAGGTTCTATTGTACACTTAGAAATTTCGGGTTCATTGAACTTTGATGTGTCATCTACATTTTATTTTGTTTCAATGCAGAAACTCACTTCGAAAAAAGAAGAGATAATGAATAGAAAAGCTGCACTTGACAGAATAAATGCTGCTTTTATGGCAGAGGGGATATTGCTTTGCGGTGGTAGAAAACTATATGTCACTGCTGATATGACAGAAGATTATATTAAAGAAGCTTTAGTCAAAATAGAAAGAGTCATTAATAATTTAAAACCTTCTAATGGAACTATACCAAAAGAAAGCAAAGGTGAGTAAGATGGAAAGTACAATGAAAAACGAAGATATAAGGGAGGTAATAAAGGCTTTATCGAAAGAGCCTTTTCTCGGGGATGATGTCATAATATCTGCACGTGAAGATGAAGGGAAAGCAGATTTTCTAGGTGAAGTTGTAGAAGAATTTTTTGAGCTATATGAGAAAGAAAATAAGATAAATTATATTCTTTGGGTTACGCCTCCATATGCACTTGCTTTTTCAAAGTATGGTGAAACTTTACATCCGACTATTGAGGATATAGCCCAAGTTTTAGGGAAAGGCGCAACGCCTATAAGTATTTCTGCAATAGACCAAGTGTTAACAGAACTAAGAAGGGTTAAGGGAGTATACGTCAAAGAAGGCGGTATTGTATTAGCAGGGGATGATATAGAGCAGCTTATTACCATAGGAAAAATTATGGAAAAAGCCGCGATGATTTACATTGAGAGTAAAGGTGTAGGATCAGTAAAGCATATTCCGCAAAGCGAGGCAGAGGAGCAGCATAAAATTTTCAATGAGCACTACCTAAAACTAAAAGAGGAATTTGGAAACAAAAGCGAGGAAAACGCAAGTTGCCTTTCAGAAGGCTCTGAAGAGGAGATGGAGCTACGCAAAGAAATGGTTTTTGTAGGGAATCAGTTAGTATTACAAGACTTAGCTATAAGTTCGTGGGGAAACTTATCAGCAAAAATAGACGAAGATAATATGCTGGTTACACCTAGCGGTATTCCTTACCATATGTTAAAAGAAGACGATATGGTAAAAGTTAATATTAAAACTAAAGAGATAATAGGACAAGGAAACCCTACTAGTGAACTAGAACTACATAGGAAAATATATTTAGCCTTTCCAGAAGCGAAGGCTATAGTTCATGGACATGGACTTTATTCAAGCGTTTTCGCTGGAACCAGAAGAGGATTGCCTGTGATGAGTAAGTTAATGAAAATTTATATTAACGGGCCAATGCCAGTGACGCCTTATGCAAAGTTTGGAAGTGAGAAACTTGCTGAAGAGGCGGTTAAAACCTTAAAAAAATATGAAGTTAGGGGAACCATTCTTGCTGGACATGGAACAATAAATTATGGTAAAGACCTTAAGGAAGCTATTGAAAGTTGCATTGAAACAGATAGAAGCTCTAAAGAGTTTTTGGATAGGAAAAAAGGAATATTCTAAATGAAATATACAATAAGTGCAATACTAGTAGTAGCAATGATGCTTATCCCAGTGTTTTCTGTGGCACTGGACAAGGAAAATCCAAATGCAATTAGCTACGAAAAGTATTCAAAATTTCAATACAAAGAAGTAATAGAGGAAACGACTAGAGGGTATGACCTTGTGGAAGGGGGAGAATCATTTTACTTCGATTTAGAAAATGATTTTGCTGCAGAGGTTTATGATGTTCAAGGGATACCTTTAACGGATGAAACCTTGAATAGGTATTGGTATCCTCAATACTTAGCTACAGCAGTTATTGTTGTGGACAAAAGTAGGGTTAATTCAGAAATAAAGGGCTGGGAAGACTTGAAAGCAGCAGAAGAAGGGGTAGGTTATCTTTTAGAAAATGAATATGAAAGGCTAATTATTCCAGCAATTTCATATGGGCTAACAGGAGAGTATTATTCAGAAGAATCCTTTGCCCTATTAAAAGAATTAAGAGATGCGGAGCGGCTTCTTGAACTCAATAGTGAAGCTCCAATCCTACTCTGCATGGATTATCAGGGAGTAGAGCTTGCCAAGAGCAATGAAAACCTAGAAATTATTATACCTGAAGAGGGAACTTTAACTTACGAAAAAGGACTAGTTGCGAAAGGACCAATGGCATTTTATGAGGGAATAAACCAAGTCATTATGGAAAATGACCTTAGAACATTAGATGGCACTTCTGGGACTGAATTATATCCTAGTTCTACTGAATATGAAAAAGCAGAATATGTGACTGATATTGAAGGGTTTTTAGACGTGACAAGAAAAAATTCATCTGAAGTAGAGCGAAAAATACTTACCCCACAGATGATAAGTCCATTTGATCAAGCTGAACATAATATGGTTGCATTAGTATTTATTGCTCTTGTGATTTTTTGGTTAGGAAGTGTACTGAGAAGGGTTTTTGATCCAGAGGTTAGACGTATTCTTGTTACTGCAGCACTGCTCATTATTGGGTGGGTTTTTACTAGATATACTTACTATCAATATGGCCCAGAAAGCGGGCTAGATAGGATTAGTTGGTATAGTTTTTATATCTTTGAAATCGGGCTGCCTTTAACTATATTTTGGATTGCTTTATCAATGGAAAACCTACACACAAAGAATCATAAAATAAATGTGACAAGGATAATACAGGCGATGATGGGACTGTACCTGTTGCTAGTGGCGTTAATTGCTACAAATGATTTGCATATGCTAATATTTGAATTTGAAACGGGAGCAGGTAACTGGGTAGAGACAGTTACATATGGGCCTTTATATAATATTACATTTTTATTCAAGTCTATAACCCTTGGAGTAGCAATTGTTATACTTCTAAAAAAAGCGTGGAGCTCTTCTAAAAAAAGCAATATGATTCAAAGTGGAGTGCTAGTAGTACTATTTATAGTTTTTGCTCTTGGGCTTGCAACAGGAGATAAATTCTTTATAAATTCAGATTATGTAATTTTCTACTCTCTATTTGTAATCTTATTTTTGGAAATAGCAATGAACTCAGGGCTAATACCAGTTAATACAAAGTATAATCTTATATTCAGAGAGTCACAACTTAAAATGCAAATTTTAGATAAGAGCGGCAAAGTATGGCTGTCTTCAGGAGGAAAAAAATTAAATATTAATAGCAAAACTTGGAATGAAATTAAAGATTTCAAGAATTTGCCTCTTAGGATGGGAGAAAACAAACTACTATACGCACAGCCAGTATCTGGAGGGGTAGTGGCTTGGCAAGACGATATTTCGGAAATAAATAGGCTGCATAAAGAAATCAATGAAAATATGAAAAAAATCACTGCAGCAAATGCTATCTTGGCAAGAGAGAATAAGGTAAAGCCCAAGGCGATAATAAGCAAAGAAAAACAGGCTTTAAGAGAACGACTAGAGGTGGAAATAAGTAGGCAAGTAGAAGATTTAACTTTGCAAATTGAAAAGTTCTCAAAAAATGAAAACAAGAAAACTGCTACGGGTAAGATTATTCTGTTACTTTGCCATATTAAAAGAAGATGCAGTCTATTCTTCACAGTGCAAGAAGAAAAAGAAATTCCACTAGAGACATTGGTAGTTTACTTAGATGAGTTGGCGGAACTAGTTCAGTATGCTAATGGGCAATTTTTTAATGTTTGTAATGCAAAAGGTAAAATTCCAGCAGGGCAGGCAACCTTAATATATGATTTTTATTATGAAGTCATAGAGGCATGTATTGAAATAGAAAATATTAGGTCTGTAGTTTTACTTGAAGAAGAAGAAAGTCTCATTTCTTTGAAAATATTACCATCCTTACAAATTGGAGAGGAAATTTTGAATGAGGACCTGAAGGAAACGATTATTAATAATGGTGGGAAAATAGAATTTAAACAAATGGAAGAAACGACAGGAATTACAATCTCTTTCAGAAAGGAGGCTAGATAATGTTAGAGTTTTATAGCTTACCAGAATGGAACAGACTACTTTGTAGCGTTAGTATAATTGCTTGCGTAATGGCTCAATCAATTGCAATTGTAGTAGGATTTAGAAGGTTTGAAAGAGTAAATTCTAGAATGTGGGCAGAAGATATATTTCAAACTGCTTTGCTAGTTCAAATTTTTGTGCTAGGGTACTTACTTTCTGTAGTACAACTTGGAACAGTAGAAGGTTATATTGCTGTAGAAACTATTACAACGATTAGATATGCAGTGTTTATTGTGGTACTTGTAACTGGACTAGTTCAGTTTGTAGAAAAAAATTCAACTAGCTATATGCTCGCTATAATATCAACAGCCAGCACATTGCCTGTTGTGGAATCTCTAGGCGGGGTCTTTTTTCCGACTATATACTTAGCATCACTAATTATATTTCTGTTTGTAGCTTTGGAAACGATTTTGACCTGTAGAAAAGGGAACAAACAATATCCATCTAGCAATTCAATTAAAGAAGCGGTTGATGAACTTAGGACAGGGATAATGCTCTATAGTGACATGGGATACGTACACATGTTAAATAGCAACATGCAAAGCATTGTCCTCTCACTTACGGGAGGGCTAGTTCGGAACGGACATGACTTTTATGAGGAATATTTAGTAAAGGGAAAATGTAAGGCAGGCTGTGAGAAAATTAGCATGGGAGATAAAATTGCATATAAGCTTCCAGATGAAAATGTATGGCTCTTCACAAAGACAGAAGTAGAGGACAAGAGGGAAACCTATACTCAAATTCTTGCGGTTAATATTACTGACGAATGGGAGATGACAAAGCTTCTAACAAAGCAGTATAAAGATCTTGAAGAAAGAAATGAAGAGTTAAAGGTAGTTATTCAAAATATGTATGAGAGCTATAGGGAAGAGGGCATTTCTAACTTGAGAAGAGAGTTCCACGACGTACTAGGACAAAAAATTGCAATTTTGCTTGGAACTTTAAGAGAAGGTATAGAACCAACAGAGACTATACTTAAAAGTTTTGCAGAAGATATACCTAAAATGATAACAGAAGAAGCTGAAATAGAAGATTCTCCGATACAAATGCTATACTCAATAGAGAGCACGCTTGTAGGAATTGGTGTAAAATTAAACTTTACTGGTAGTTTACCAAAGAACCGCGAAGTTGCAAAACTGTTCACAGAGGTTATTAGAGAGGCATCTACAAATTCAGTTAGGCATGGTTTTGCTACGGAGATATATGTAAAAATAGTAGAAGAATTCACAGGAATTTATATGGATATTTCTGATAATGGCATGGCTGGTAAAAAGATAATTTCTGAAGGCGGTGGCCTCTCAGGAATGCGAGAGAAAGTCAGCTTGCTGAATGGCAATTTGAAAGTAGTAACTGGCCAGAATTTTCAAATTAATATATTTATACCAAAGGAGGATATATAATGGGAAGAGTTTTAGTTGTAGATGACCATGAATTTATGCGAGAAGCAATAATGAAGGCTGTGGATGAAATAGAGGGTTATTCTGTGGTAAGTGGAATTGGAAGTGCAAGCTATGCATTACCATACTGCGAAAAATTAAATCCAGACATCGTTCTTATGGATGTTTGCACTGAAGGAAATGCATCAGGACTTGATGCTGCAAGGGAGATTAAAGAAAAATTCCCGCATATAAAGATAATTGTAATGACAGCATTTGATGAAATATCATATATACCAAGAGCTAGAGAAGCTGGAGCAGATGCCTTTGTTTATAAAAGTAATAGCCTTTCTTTCTTTGTGGATGTAATAAGGGATGTTATCGACGGAAAAACATTTTTTCCAGAAGAAAAATCATTCCCTATGCCAGAGGGAGAATCACCGTTGACTAAACGTGAAATGGAAATACTAAGGCTTCTTTGCAAGCATAAGACTAATAAGGAAATTGGGGAAGAGTTGTTTATTAGTGAAAACACAGTGAAATTTCATAAGGCTAATATGCTAGCAAAAACAGGGTTTAGCAAAACAGTAGACCTAGTATTTTATATGATTTCAAACGGCTGGATTAATCCATTATATTAATTTAAAACTTGATATAAAGGAGGTAAAAGTACACTAAAAAGAAAGCAGTGTATAAAATTCTACAAAAACTTCATATTAAATGTGATATACTGAAAATGTATTAAATGTGCGCAATTGCACATTGTTGTAATAACAAATATGTTTAGGAATGTACATCAAACTTACTTGGGTGATGATGTACAGCTTAATAAATGGTAAACCCAAGAAATAACAGGAGGAAAATATGGGATTAATTCAAGTAGCAAAAACTGCTATTCAGGGAAACCTAGCTGACCAATGGAAGGAATATTTCTATTGTGATGCTCTTGAAAGAGACACAATAGTTGTAAAGGGACAAAAAAGGACAGACAAAAAATCACACAACACAAAAGGCACTGATAATATTATTTCAAACGGATCAGGAATTGCAGTTGCTGACGGTCAATGTATGATTATCGTAGAGCAAGGGAAAATTGCAGAGATTTGTGCTGAACCAGGTTTGTTTACTTATAATAATACAGTGGCACCATCAGTATTTACAGGGAACTTAGGAAAAAGTGTAATAGACACGTTTAAAAATATTGGACACCGTTTTCAATATGGCGGAACACCAGGCGTAGATCAAAGAGTTTATTATTTTAACACAAAAGAAATTATTGACAACAAATTTGGAACTCCAACACCAATTCCTTTTAGAATTGTAGACAATAACATTAATTTGGATATTGATGTTTCAATTAGATGTAGTGGAGTATACTCATATAAAGTGACAGACCCAATACTATTTTACACTAATGTCTGCGGCAATATTGAAAGTGAATATACTACAGCTGAAATTGCAAGCCAACTTAAAACTGAATTTGTTTCGGCATTGCAACCGGCTTTCTCTAAGATTTCAGATCTTCAAATTAGACCAAATGAAATCCCAAGACATACAGAAGAATTAGCTGAGTTAATGAATGATACACTATCTTCTAAGTGGGGAGAACTAAGAGGGTTAGACGTAATATCAATTGGACTAAATCCAATAGCTCTATCTGACGAAGATGCCGATTTAATCAAAATGGCACAAAGAAGTGCAATTATGCGTGACCCAACTATGGCAGCTGCAACTCTTACAGCAGCACAAGCAGATGCTATGGTAGCGGCAGCAGGAAATGAAGGCGGTGGAGCAATTGCAGGCTTTATGGGCATGGGAATGGCACAAGGCGCAGGAAATAACACTCAAAACCTATTTGCAATGGGGCAACAGCAACAACAGGCAGCAGCACCAGTAGCACCAGCACAGGCAGCACCATCTGCTAATGCTTGGACCTGTTCTTGTGGGGCAGTTAATGAAAACCCATTCTGTGGTGAATGTGGAGGTAAAAAACCAGCACCAGAACCACCAAAAGCTAGCTGGAACTGTACATGCGGGCAGGCTAATACTGAAAAATTCTGCCAAGAGTGTGGATCTCAAAAACCAGCAGAAGCACTAGGTTGGACATGTGCTTGTGGAGCTGTAAACAAAGGAAAATTCTGTCCAGAATGCGGAGGCAAGAAGCCTGAAGGTGAACCAACATATATTTGTGATAAGTGTGGCTGGGAACCTGAAGACACTAAGAACCCTCCAAAGTTCTGTCCAGAGTGCGGTGATATTTTTGATGATAATGATAAAAAATAGCTAAAAAGTTAAAATTCTATAAATAATATAGTTTGGGTATATAGAGACTTCAACTGGTATAGCCGTTGAAGTCTCTTAGATTAGAACACAAAGGGGGAAATGATGGCAGGAATTAGAGAATTCAAGTGTCCTAACTGCGATGGAAGGATTGAATTTGATAGCCATACTCAAAGCATGAAATGCCCATATTGCGATGCAGTAATATCGGTAGAAGATTTTGAGGCGATGCACTTAGAAGAAGAGCAAAAAGAAGTAGCAAGGGCTGAAGCGAAAGAAGAAAAAGCTGCAAAAGCGAAAGGCACTTGGGAGCATGAGGATGTGATGTTGTCTGAAGAAGAAACTCAGGGAATGGTCACATATGGATGCAATTCATGTGGCGGTGAAATTGCTGGAGATGCAAGTATGGCAGCAACAAGCTGTCCGTTTTGCGATAGTCCAATTGTAATAAGAGGTCAGTTTAAAGGGGATTTGAAACCAGATCTTATTATTCCGTTTAAGGTGGATCGAGCTATGGCAAAGCAAAAACTAAAGGATCATTTAAATGGAAAACCTTTACTACCTAAAATCTTCAAAAGCGAAAATAAGCTAGAAGAAATTAAAGGGGTATATGTTCCATTTTGGCTGTATGACGCAGCTTTAAAAGGTGAAATTGAGTTTAAATGTACGGATCAAGGTGATGATGATACGCCTGATAGGCACTACAAAGTTATTAGAAAAGGAGAATTGATTTTAGACAGCATTCCAGTGGATGGATCAACAGTAATGGAAGATGACTTGATGGAATCAATTGAACCATATAATCTTAGCGAAGCTGTTGAGTTTAAGTCTATGTATCTTTCAGGATTTTTTGCAGATAGATATGATGTTACAAAAGAGATTTGCGGTAAAAGAGCAGTGCAAAGAATGGAAGCGTCCCTAGGGGAAGAGTTTAGTCGTGCATTAAATTATGATAAAACAGAAGTGAAAAAGATGAACTATGATGTTACTGCAGGTAGGGAAAGATATGCTCTGTACCCTGTTTGGTTAGTGACAACAAAATGGAATGGTGAGAAATACACCTTTGCGATGAATGGGCAAACTGGAAAGTTCGTAGGGAACCTACCAGTAAGTTGGGGAAAAGCAGCGGCTATATACTTCCCAGCAGCTATAGGAGGTTCAGTACTGGGTACAATTCTGATGATGATACTTGGATAATGGGATCAGAAGTGAAGAAAGGACAAAAGGATGGATATTTTAGCAGGAATTTTAATAGGTAATGGTCTTGCGGGAACACTTATTTTTGGGTTATATAAGCAATGTAAGAATGTAGAATCTGAAAAATCAGCAAGAAACTATGTAAGGCAAGGAAGCCTCAAAGTAGAAACTATATTAAAAAAGAGAATATAGCCTTGTGAAAAATATAGAGCTACCGCTGATAAATTTATTTTGCGGTAGCTTTTTTAGTGACATGCATTATCCTTGAAAGTTGACAAATTTAGGGAACTACACTAACATAGGTATATGAGAAATGTATCACAATGTTTAGTTATTATATAGGAAGTAGGCTAATGAATGGAAGGTGGAATTTATGATAGAGTCAATAGATAAAGATAAAACAATAGATACCATAAGAGAACCAGATAAAAAGAAACTATCGGAAGAAGAAAGGAAAGGTATGGTTGTATATATATGCAACTCTTGCGGAAGTGAGATTGCTGCAGTGCAGACTTTAACAGCAACCATCTGCCCTTTTTGTGGGTCACCAGTGGTTGTCGGTGGACAGTTTGATAGTGGGGAGAGACCAGATAGAGTAATTCCATTTCAAATAGATAAGAAAGTAGCGAGGGAGAACTACATAGAATTTGTTTCTGGTAGAAAACTCCTTCCAAAAATATTTTCGGATGAAAAAATGATAGAAGACCTAAAAGGGGTATACATACCAGTTTGGGAAAACGAGAAAAAAAATGAAATTATCAGGAAAATAGATGGATTTAATCTAGAAGAAAGTGTGGAATTTGACTCCCATCAATTGCCAGGCTACTATTTGAGAAAATACGAAAGCACAGGAGATGGCATTTGCACCCTGTATCCAGTATGGTTATTGTCAATAAAATGGGAAGAAGAAACTTATTCTTTTGTAATGAATGGTCAAAATGGGAAGTACACTGGAAAGCTACCAATTGATAAGAAAAAATTCTGGACTATGTACAGTACTATTGCTGCAGCAATAGCAGTTATTACATTTGTTCTGTTGATGATAATAAGTTAGGGGGATATTATGAAGAAAATAAAAAAACTTTCCTTGATTACCCTTTTAATATTTCTATTAACGAGTAATCTTGTGCTGGCAGAAGGAAAGACCTATGTATATGATCCAGGTGATTTAATAATTGCAGAAACGGAGTCCGAGGTGAACCAAGAGGGGGCGAACTTAAAAGCGAAATATGGAGTTAATGTTGCCTTTGTTATAGAACCAGACATAGGAACAGAAAGTGTAAATGAGTACGCAGAAGAGTTTTATAAAGAAAACTTTGGAGAAGAACCTGGTATAGTTATTGTAGAAAATATAAAAGGTGATGAATGGGGCTCGTATAGAAGTGGCGATGGGGAAGAGTATTTTTCAGATACAGCAGAAGCTAAAATGTTTGAGGTATATTACGGAGAAGAGTATTATCATGATGGAATTTATGCATATTTTGCACAGGCAGAGAAGTATTTAGTTGCAGCAGGTTTACAGCCACTTGTAGAGGACGAGTCTCCTCAGGCTTCTCTAGACGGTGAACTTGGCGGAGGAGAAGCAGAAGATAACAATGGACAAGCAGATGTTATGGCAATTGATGCTAATGCAGAGGAAGAAAAAAACAACTCTGATGAGAGTAAAAGTGGCCTAGGGGTGATTGGGAATATTTTAATTGCGCTTATGGTAGGAGTGGTACTTGCAACAATTCCTATGATGATTTTTAGGAATCAAATGAAGACTGAAGGCAATTATGGGATAAAGCTGGTAGACAACAGTGATAATAAAGAAGAAAAAACTGAAGGGAACGAAATAAAAAAGCCTGAGACAGAAAAAGATGAAAATAGAAATAAATAACAAAAAAGTGAGTTTCATCTAAAATTCACATAATTTTCACACCATTTTCACAAGCATGTGTTAGTATTAAGTATGGTTAATATATCAGTATATAAATTATACCTAACCTCTTAGTAAAAATAATAGCCGAAGAGACTCGACGTTTGTCGAGTTTTTTCGTTTTTGTATGAAGAGCTGCTTCTTTGTAGCGTAAGTGCCAAGCAAAGCAGTTCTTGAAGTGTAAATTTTACGATTACATGGGTTTTATGATATAATACTTATTTAAGTAGAGTAAATGCTTACAATGCAAATGTAACAAAGTGATACAATTCAAAAACATCACAAGTGTAATATAAAATTATAAGGAAGAGTCTATAAAGGGGGAAGAAATGCTAGATAAATTTATGCTGGATAAAGAAACCATTGAAATATTACGTAATTGTAAAGGAATAACAGTTCCAAGAACAAGAGAAGAACTGTTTGCACTGTCACTAGGGCTTGGAGGAAATAACACTTTTCAAGTATCATATGAAGTAAATGGCAAATTAATAAAGGAAGCTGAGTTGGTAAAGTGCAAGAATGGTGTTGCAGTTAACTTTATGGAAGACTACATGAGAAGGAGAGATCCAGACTGCATGATTGTTGGAGATGAAAAAGAAACAGACAAGCCAACTTTCGAGGAAAGATACGGCAAAAATTTCAGATCAGTGAGGGAAGAAACTTTCGAATGGCTAAAAGATCAAGAACTTGTAGTTATGCCTTTTATGTCAGGGGGAATGAAGCACGGATATGAGTCAATTCTAATTGGCCCTAGAAATGCTGCTTTTTTTGCTGCAGGGCTGGCAGATTTGCAAGACTTCGTAAATCTTGACACATATGAATATAAAAAAGAAAATAAGGGAAAGTTCAAGCCTAGAGCAATAATATACTTAGCCCCTATTTTTAGGCATACGCATTTTGAGGGACAACAAGTAGTTGTTCATAATAGGATGGAAGAAAAACACGAGCTTTTCTCATATAATCTATACCCAGGGCCTAGTGCAAAAAAAGGAGTCTATGGCATACTTTTGAATATCGGTGAAGAAGAAGGATGGGTTACAGCTCATGCTTCAACAGTAAAGGTAATTACACCATATGAAAATGAAATTGTAATTATGCATGAGGGTGCATCTGGCGGCGGGAAAAGCGAGATGATTGAGCATATTCACAAAGAGTCTGATGGTAGAATTGTAGTAGGTAAAAATGCAATAACAAAAGAAAAATTTTATTTAACCCTACAAGAAACATGTGATTTACAACCAGTAACTGATGATATGGCGCTTTGTCATAAAGATATACAAAAAGATAGTAAGAAACTTGTGGTAACGGATGCGGAAGCAGGATGGTTTTTGAGACTAGACAATATAGATGGCTATGGAGTTGAACCCAACTATGAAAAAATATGTACTCAACCTAGTGAACCTTTGGTGTTCTTCAATATTGATGCTGTACCGACAGCAACATGTTTAATATGGGAACATATTCTTGATTCAGATGGAACCCCATGCCCGAATCCAAGAGTAATAATGCCAAGGAGAATGGTTCCTGGTGTTGTTAGCGAAGAAGTTGAAGTGGATGTAAGAAGTTTTGGTGTAAGAAGTCCAATTTGTACCAAAGAGGCGCCTTCCTATGGAATTATGGGGATGATGCACATTTTACCTCCAGCCTTAGCATGGCTATGGAGACTAGTAGCGCCTAGAGGGTCAAAGAACCCAAGCATTATTGGTGGAGATGATATGCAAAGTGAAGGAGTAGGTTCATACTGGCCTTTTGCAACAGGGAAAATGGTTAAACAAGCCAATCTGTTGCTTGATCAGTTCACTAAATCTACTGCAACAAGATATATACTTATACCAAACCAGCATATTGGTGCATATAAGGTATCTTTTATGCCAGAGTGGATTTCGAGAGAGTATATAGCACGTAGGGGAAGCGCAAAGTTCAAACCAGAGCATTTGGTTAAGTCGAGATGCTCACTGCTTGGCTATGGTCTTGACTCAATGAAAGTTGATGGACAGTATATTGGAAAAGCCTTTCTTCAGCCAGAAACTCAACCAGAAATTGGGCTTGAAAGCTATGATGCAGGAGCGGCAATGCTGAATGAATTCTTTAAAACTGAACTGAGAAAATACCTGAGTGAAGATTTAGATCCATTGGGAAGGAAGATTATTGAATGCTGCCTAAACGATGAACCACTAGAAGCATACTTAGAGTTAATTCCTATGCATTATTAAATTTAATTACGCTGTAAAGTGTCTGAAAATTAGAGAGTGATAACCTGATAAAAGAAAGTGGTGCAACATAGCAAGTGTTAGGATATGTTAGAGCAGAAAAGCCTGAGATGAAGGTAAAAGAATTTGAAGTATATAACGGATACTACTGCGGTGTTTGTAAATCTATCGGAGATAGCTACGGTCAGCTTCCAAGGCTATCTCTTAGTTACGACGCTGCATTTTTGGCGGCATTAATTGATGGACTATGCGTAGATATTGCATCGGTTTCAAGTGAGCACTGTATAGTTCATCCAATTAAGAAAAAAACAATTATTAGAAGCGATGCAGTAGATTATGCGGCAGATGTAATGCTTCTTTTGGGATATCACAAGCTAGAAGATGACTATTTAGATGAAAAAAGCAAAAAGGCATTTGCAGCAAAAAAAGTGTTTTCAAAATCATATGAGAAACTAGCAAGAAGCTACAGAAAACTAGATAAGGCAATAAAAGCAGAACTGGAGGCTCTGCACCGACTTGAAAAATCCAAGGAAGGTAACCTAGATAAAATTGCCCATCACTTTGCAAAAATAATGGAAGAAACAGTGACTTTTTTCTTTGCTGAAAGAGGATTACTAAACGAAATGGAATTGAGAGTTTTAGCAAGAGTCGGATATATGCTTGGAAAATGGATATATTTAATTGATGCTCTTGATGATTTTCTTGAAGACATTGAAAAAGGGTGCTATAACCCAATAATATATAAATATGAGTTGACAGAAGAACTTTTTCAACAAAACAGGCGAGAGTACTTAGCAAACATTAGAGACCTAGGTGAAAGGAATTTATTCCTTTATGGAAGTGACCTGATGTCAGCAGTGGATCTGCTAGAAATGAAAAAAAACAAAGCTATTATCGATAATATAATTGGAATGGGCCTACTGAGAAGGGCTGAAGAAGTTTTAGAAAATTTAAAGTAGTTGGAGCAACGTACGAAAGGAAAATTAAGAATGGATCCGTATAAAGTTTTAGGCATTGAGAGAACTGCTACAGATGATGAAGTAAAAGCAGCTTATAGAGGGCTAGTGAAAAAGTATCACCCTGATAAATATCAGAACAATCCACTAGAAGACTTGGCAGAAGAGAAGGTGCGTGAGATTAATGAAGCTTACGACTTAATTCAAGCTGAGAGAAAAGGAGGGGGATCGGCTACTGGTGCATACTCTACATCAAGAGGAAAGGGCGCAAGTCCTCAAGCTATGGATATCAGGCGAGATATAGATGCAGGTAGACTTGCTGATGCAGAAGGAAAACTGCGCGGTATGAGCCAAAATGCAGAATGGTACTTCTTAAGCGGAATGATAAGTGTTCGCAAAGGATGGTACGAAGAAGGCATGGCTGACTTACAAAGAGCAGTTGCTATGGATCCAGGAAACTCAGAATACAGGCAGCACTTAAATAGTGTGGCAGGCAGAGGTGGAAACTATAGACAGCAGGCCTACGGCGGTGGATATAGATCAAATGACGATATGATGTGCAAACTTTGCCAGGCTTATATTTGCCTAGACTGTTGCTGCAACTGTATTTAACAGTTTTCTGGAGAACGAGATGAAAAATAAGAATTTTACTATTGCCCTAGGAGGTATTTTAGTTGCTCTAACAGTTATTTCCATTTACGTTAGCTCAATAGTTCCTGGAATTGAACTTACCATGTATGCAATAAGCTCAATCTTTGTAGCTGTTATGGTTATTGAATCAGGGCCAAAAGGTGCATTGCTAGTCTTTGCAGCTTCATTATTATTAGGATTCATAATAATACCTAATAAGGTTGGAATAATACCTTATGCAGCGCTCTTTGGGTATTATGGAATAATAAAATACTACATTGAAAAAATTGGGAAAATGCCAATAGAACTTATTATTAAAGCAGCTTTGTTTTTAGTTATATTTGGTGTGGGTATTTCGGTTTTTGGAGAGGTATTCCTTGGAAACATACAAATGCCAGACTTTCCAATTGTAATAATTATGGTAGGTGGCACAATAGGATTTCTCCTATATGATAGAATATATTCTGGACTTTGCGGAATATATTTCGAAAAAATAAGTCCGAAAATCAGAAAGTAGAGGTGAATGCTATGGATGATAGAATAAAAGTAATTGTTACTGCCCCAAAGGGAGCACAAGCCAGATTAATAATCCAAGAGATTTTATTGAACAAAGAATTTATTGACAAAATTCAGATTGTAGGAACAGTCGGGCCTAAAGACAGAGACTATATTGGGCTGGATTCAGGTATAGTTTCAGGTGCTGGAATAGAGGCAGGCGCAAAAGTTTATGGAGACATTGATGAAATTATTAAAGATTGCCACGTGGTTGTAGATTTCTCCACAAGGGAAGCTTCGATGGAAGTCTTGGACGCATGTGTTAAACATAAAAAAACTTTAATTATTGGAACTACATCTTTTAACGATGAAGAAATAAAGAAAATCGAGGATGCTGCAAAAACAATCCCTCTTTTAAAGGCGGCAAATACCTCACGGATGGTAAACATTATGGCAAAAGCCTTAGAGCAGTTAGCGACTGACTTAAAGGGGAAATGCAAAATTGAAATAATAGACATGCATGGTGAGCGTAAAGTAGACGCACCAAGTGGTACAGCGAAAGAATTAGCTGAAAAAATGTGCAAAAGCTCTAGAATAGATAAAGATGAAATAACTCATCATTCAGTAAGAGCAGGCGATATTGTCAGCACTCATAAGATAATTTTTGGTGGAATGGGAGAGCGGATAGAAATTTCTCATGAAGGGTATAGCTTTAGATGCTATGCTACAGGAGCATGTGAGGCAGTAATTTTTATGGCAAAACAAAAAGCAGGCTACTATGAAATTGAAGAAGTGTTTAAATAAAGCTGAGGAAAGAGCAGAGTAAATGGATAATAATACAAGTGTAGAGAAAGAAATTGCAGACGAAGAAGTAGAAGTTAGTACTGAAAAAAAAGCAAAAAAAACTAAAAAAAGAAAAAAATATTCAAAGAAAGAGAAAAAGAAACACAAGATAATAAATATAGCAATACTCCAATTCTTGCTACTCGCAATGCTAGGACTTATGTATTCCATATTAGACTTAGGACTACTACCAACAGGATACCTAATTGGCATAGGAGCAGTTCTAGTTGTAACATGGGGAGGACTTTTGGCATGGGTGCTCAGAGCACGTCGAATTGGAATTATACCTAGACTAATTAGCATTTTATTAATTGTCATTTTGTCAGGGGGTTCATTCTTAATTTACTTGTCTAGTGCAACTCTTACAAGCTTTGCCAATGGGACAATAAAGACGGATGTAGTGGCAGTGGCTGTTTTAGTAGATGATCCAGCAGAAAATATAGATGATGCAAAAAACTATAATTTTGGAGTTCAATACTCTTTAGATGAATCTTTAACGAAAAAGGCGATTGTAAAGATAGAAGAAAAGGTGGAGAAAACCATCGAAATTACAGAGTTAGGTGATCTAAAATCACAGGCAGAAGGGTTACTAAATGGAGAAATTGAAGCTGTAATTTACAATAAAGCTCTTCAAGAAATTGTAGAAGAATCCATACCTGGGTTTACAGAAAAAACAAAAATAATCCATGAAGAAATTTTAATTACAGAGCTTGATGCTTCTTCGCAAGGGATTGATGTAACAGAAGAACCATTTACAGTTTATATAAGTGGTATTGACACATATGGTGATATAAGTACAAGTAGTAGAAGTGATGTAAATATACTGGCCACAATAAATCCCAAAACAAGAGAGGTCTTACTAATAACCACTCCAAGAGATTACCTGGTGGAATTCCCAGGTGTAAGCTATGGGCAAAGAGACAAGCTTACTCATGCAGGGATGTATGGAGTTGACGTGTCAATGAATACTGTGGGGCTTTTGTATGATACTCCTGTGGACTTTTACGTGAGGTTGAACTTCACATCACTAGTACAGATTGTAGATTCGGTAGGAGGAATTGAAGTAGACTCACCACATGAATTTACAACAGTTCCTGAAACGGGTAGTCTTTATTTCTCAGAAGGAATAAATGAAATGAATGGGACTGAAGC